>JAGSHH010000134.1 GCA_023954655.1 Colwelliaceae bacterium | reverse complement strand
CAGATGAGTTATCTCAGTGTTTAGATTTAATAAAAGAATTGACCGATAGAGAATTACAAACATGGATTAATAATCAAACATTTATCTTAGAAGAGTTTTCTATCACTACAGGAAGACGTTCAGCTTTAGAAATGTTTAAGCGTTCCCAACGCAACTTTATTACCTATCGTGAAAACAATTGTCGCTGGCAATACTTACATATATCCCCTGCTATTGGCGCGGCATCAGCTTTTAAAAAGTGTTATATATTAACGACAAGAAATCGAATTGAAGAATTAAGTCAATTAGAATAAAACGCTATAAATTAACTAATTCCTTCTCCTTCTTTTATATAAAACAAAATATATTGTTAACTTATACTTTTTATACGGCCAATTTGCATCACTGTTGTTAACATATCCACTTCATCATTAATGTCTTTAAGTGCTCTGCTTAACCTTAATAACGAGTCATCTGAATAATTATCATCAACAAGAACATTTTGTAAATCATCTAATGAACTTTTAACTTGTTTAACTTTATGCCTAATACTTGGGCTGCGCTCCATAAATAATGCCTTCAATCACTTTTAGCCTATCTTTTGAACTATTGACTATAGCCCAGCTTTTTATTTTTTCCAGAATGTTTAAAAAATAAACTTGATATACTGTACAAAACACTATACTGTTTAGATATACAGTATAGTGTAATGTGAATTTAGTAGAGGATTAAACAATGAATATCAATCAATTAAATATAACAGACAAAGTACAATTACCGACATCTATCAATTGGGTAGATGTTAGGAATATAGAAGACACACATCAATTAACTAACCAATATGAAGATATTTGCCAAAAGCATGAACTGAACAATAAGTGGATATTGATGATTAATCCAGAGAACCAATCTTTGGAAGTCCTATCAAAATCCAGTAAAGTCGACACGAGTAAGATACTAAAGGTTAATACGAACAAAACAAAAATTGATTTAAAAAATATTGAATCAGCCCTTTGTCATGGAAATTGTTCAGCTGTAATTTTATGCAACCCTTCTTTAAAAAACGAAGAGCTTGAACATTTAAATCAATTTGCTAAAAAAGGTAAAACCGCCTGTATAGTTATAAAAAACAAACAACGCTTGCATTAACACTTTATCTACAGTGAATTAAATTAATACAATATCCACCTTATTCAACTAAATAAAAAATTGATATAATACTTACACGAAATTTATTTAAGTATTTGTATAATTATGAATTGTCACTGTGGGAACAACCAAAGCTTCGAACAATGTTGTGAGTTAATAATTAAAGGAAAACTCTTAGCCAAAACGCCGGAACAATTAATGCGTTCAAGGTACAGTGCTTATGCAACAAAAAATGCAAATTACATCTACAAAACGTATGCAGATAGCAGTCGTAAAAAACAATCAATTGAAGAGATAAAGGATTGGGCTGAACAAACAAACTGGATAAAGCTAAACATCATAAGTTCTATTGAAAGTAATGAAAATGAAGGTTTATCATTACATGAACAGAACTCACACCCTTTCGTAGAGTTTTGTGCGCGTTATATTCATAATAAAAGAATTTGTCAGCTGAAAGAAAAGTCACATTTCGTCCTTGAGGATGGAAAGTGGCGTTATTTAGATGGTGACATCATTGAACATATAGAACTTTCGCCTCCAAAAAGAAATGAGCTTTGTTTTTGTCAGAGTAATAAAAAATTTAAAAATTGTTGCGCTAATAAACTGTAAAATTTCTAAATCAATTAAAGCTCTGCATTACTCTTAAGCTAATGACATACCGGCAATTTTATGCCAATAGCCATTACACTCTTCAACTTTACTTAATTGCAAGTTACTTGGCTCAATTAATTGTTTTTTAAACTCAATTAATTTTTCAAAAGCAATTTCTGAGTCTGCACTAATCCTTGCAATATCAACACCAAGGCTGTTCATTTGTTCGATTTCATTAATCAAATTATATTGATAACCTGACATTGTTTGAATACCATTTAAGACAAATACTCGTTCACCTTCTCTACTATTCATTTTCCTTCCAAGTGGGTATTTGATACAACAATACTGACAATCATCTTTTGGTTTATCTTCTGAACGAGCAGTAAAACAACGAGCAGAATAAGCTAATGGTAAATATCCCCAAGAGAACACTTCACATTCGAATAAATGCCTTACATTTTCCTGCTCTGCTTGTATTAATAGGGTTTTAAGCCAATCACCAGATAATTCAACTGGCATTACCCAGCGAATCATTCCTTGGTTGAGTAATACTTTTAATGTGGATACGTTATAACAATTAATAGCTGGACCTGCGACAAATGGCATTTTAAGTTCTTGCATAATTTGTACTGCACTTAAATCGTTTGCCTCAATAAGGAAGTCACCATTATCACAAAGCTTTCTCATGGTTTGAACTTCTGCAGGTGACTCAAGTAATGTCATTGTTGATATAACGATTTGTTTATTTGACTGTGAAAGTTCTTTAGCTACATTTAGCCAATCTTTGACTCTAAGCTCTCTTCGTTTTGAGCAAACAGTTTCACCCAAATATATGATATCCGATTTAGAATCTTTAGCTTTTTGATAAAATGACTCTACTTGGTGTTTTGGCCAGAAAAATAAACTTGGTCCAAGGGAAAATTTCATTATTTAGATCTCTATATTTTCAATAATAGTTAATTTATTGCCATTTACGATGGTAGGCACCTAAGGTCGTTTGTTCACCTTCAGATAAGTTTCCTAAAGCATCCATCCACTTTGATTCAATTTGAAAGTTTTCTGGTTTTTGTTGATAACAGTCCAAAGCACTACGCCAAGTAGTCGTGACTTGTTCTACATAAGCAGGACTTCGTTGACGCCCTTCAATTTTTACTGAAACAACTCCCATCTGACTTAATTGTGGGATCAACTCTAAGGTATTTAAGCTGGTAGGCTCTTCAAGAGCATGATAAATATTGTCATCAACTTCAAAGCGCCCCTTACATAATGTAGGATATCCAGCCTTTTCTTCTGGTTGATACCGGTCAATTAATACATCATTTAGTCTGCTTTCTAACCCTTTGTCAGTTTCTTGCCAGCGAACATATTTTGCTGGTGAACATGCTCCAGCCGTATTAGGCGACTCTCCAGTCATATAAGAAGATAAATAACAGCGTCCTTCTGACATTATACATAAGCTACCAAAAGCAAAGACTTCCAGAGGAACAGGTGTGTTTTTGGCTAATTGCTTAACTTGTTGAATTGATAATACTCTCGGCAACACAACGCGGCTTACATCAAAATTATTATGAAAGAATTTTATTGCTTCTATATTAGTTGTTGATGCTTGCACTGAAACATGACGTTCTATTTCGGGGTATTGATTGGCTGCATAATCTAAAACACCTAGATCGGCAATTATTAGAGCGTCACAACCTATTGCCACTGCATCATCAACAGCTTTACGCCATCGAGTTTCACCATCAGGGTGTGCAAAAGTATTGATAGCAACATGAAGCTTTTTGTTATGTAGGTGTACATAATCAGCTGCTTTGACAAGTTTTCCATCATTAAAATTTAAACCGGCAAAATGTCGAGCATTAGTATCATCTTTCATACCAATATATACCGCATCTGCGCCATTATTTATCGCTGTTTTAAGTGCGGGAAAATTTCCAGCTGGGCACAATAATTCCATTAAAATATTCAATAAAGTAATAACATGCCCGCAATGTATAGCCTTTATTAAAATTAATATTTGACCTAAAACAACGATTGATTAAAACAACAATTCAATAGCTAATTTAATTGATTAAAATAATAATCTTTTGATCTAAAACAGATATTTAAAATAATAAAGAGCTACCATCAGCTAATAATATTACCCGATTAAAAAATGAGAGATTACGGTGTTAAATTCATTACCACTTATTAAGCTGCCAAATAGTTTATCTAATACACTTGTAAACAATGCTCCCCTATTTTTAAAACCAGTAATAAAGCTTGTCCCTATAAAGTTTCAACAGTCTCTATTATTGTCTGCGTTAAATTCTGTGTTTGAAGAATCAATTAAAGATGGTGATTTTGAGTTTTTACAGAATAAATGGTTAAAAATTTCAGTCATTGATCTCGATTTACATTGGTTATTAAGTTATCAAGATAATAATTTGATTATGGCATCATCAAATTTAATAACAAATGAAGCTGTTTCGTTCAGTGCGACTGGCGATGATTTAATACTAATAGCGGGTAGAAAAGAAGATCCTGACACTTTATTTTTTCAACGAAGATTAAAAATTGAAGGTGACACCGAATTAGGTTTAGAAGTTAAAAACTTAATCGATGCCATTGATTTAGAGCATTTACCAACTTTAGTACACAAAGCTGTTGATTTATTGGCGAATTTGATAAAAACAAACAAATAATAATGACATAAAATATCTATTTATCAATCAGGTAATTTCTGACGAATATTAAGAAATTCTTGGTAATTATCAACTAAGATATCAACTAACTCCGGTTCGAATTTTTTACCTTTTTGCTCTATTAAATAGGATTTAATGTCATCTTCATGCCACTTCTCTTTATAACAACGGTCTGATCCTAATGCATCAAAAACATCAGCCAATGCCATAATGCGTGCTTCTATTGGGATGTCATTTCCTGACAACCCTTCAGGGTAACCTGTACCGTCCCAATTTTCATGATGATAAAGAGCAAGCTTTGCTCCTATTTTCGAAATACTAGCGGTTGATTTTCTCAGCAGTTCAGCGCCAGATTCAGTATGTGTTTTCATAATAAACCATTCATCATCATCAAGCTTACCGGGTTTATGTAATATTTCTTCAGGTACTGCTACTTTACCGAGATCATGTAAAGGTGATGCCAATTTAATCGCTTCAATAAACTTTTCTTCTAGGTTTAATTTCTTCGCTAAAAGCTCACAGATTAATGACACCCTATGTACATGTGAGCCTGTTTCTTTACTTCTTGCCTCAACAGCTTCACCAACAATATAAAGTAACTCTTTTTGTGTTCTTTCTATCTCATGTTGTTTAGTTAAACTTTCCAAAATCAGTGCAACATTTGTAGCAAAAAGTTCTGCTAAGTTTGATCTAAAGTGCTCTGCGTCATCTTCAAACTCAATATATAATACTGACGATGCATCAGATGAAGTTTCATAATATCCAACAAAATACTCATTACTTGTGCAATGACATTTTTCATCGAATGCTTTTTTAATCAGTGACTTAACTTCTTCATTAATGTTTGAATTATCTAAACTATCAGATTCACATACATACTTACCCGTACAAGCAATAATTAAACTTGTACTTTCTTCATCAAAATCTCGCTGACTTCTGGCAATGTAAAGAGCTGAACTATCAACATCCATTAAAGTTAATAAATGATTTAATGCTGCAGAACCAAATGGACGAAATTGATTTATTTTCAGTAGATCATGAGTGGATTTTATTAATTGCTTGAATGCATCTAGGCTTCGCTGAATAGTCATAATATCGCGATATGCACGAATGCTTGCATACACGGTAGTTGTCATTTTTCCTGCAGTGAAATCAGTTTTTTCTTTGTAATCATTAATATCGAATTCTTTAATGACCTTGGCTTCTGGTGCACTTCCAGCTTGTCCGGTACGAAGAACTAATCGTATTGCTTGGTTATGTTTCTCTTTTCTAATCCATTCAACCAACTCTAAACCCGCATGATCAGTTTCCATCACAACATCGACGAATGCCATACAAAAACTAGTATCATCTTCTAATATATCTTTAGCTTCTTGAGAAGAATATGCTGAAACTATATCTAATTTTCTATTTTCTATAAATGCATCTGCTAACACTAAACGTGTAATTTGATGAACTGACTCGTCATCATCAACAACAAGAATTCGCCAAACTTTATTATTGTTTTGTATTGTTTCTGTTATTAAGTCGTCTGTCGACTCTTCCTTAAATATGAACTTAGACATTGATTAGATTGTATTTTATTGAACATATTCTAAGTGTAGTGCAAATTACTTAAATTTCATAAAATATATTTTCGTATTTTATTTCTGATTAATAACTTGAACAACTTTTGCTTTTATAATCAGATAAAAATTTTTATGTAAAATTAATATAACTATTTCTTTAAAAGTTGTAATTATTGGTTGACAGTATCCCCTTTTCGCCTTAAAAATAGGGCATAAATATTTGGTTCTCTCATTTTTTGAGAAGTTATATAATAATGATTATAAAAAATGTACTCAATCTTGTCCTCACAGTCGTAGTGGTTTTAATACCATTTCGCGGGTGTTGTTGTGTATAAGAAAATCAAATAGCAACAATTTTATTAAACCCCCGCTCTGAATAAGACCGGGGGTTTTTTTATCGTTTAAATAAATGAATCGACGAAGCCTATTAAGTTAGTAGGCTTAATAAAAAGGTAATACTTATGAATACACCCTTATTTACCGGTGCAGAAATGGTTGTAAAAGCTCTGTCGGCACTTGATGTAAAATATATATTTGGTTATCCCGGGGGGACAGTATTAGATATATATGATGCTATATTCCAGCAAGATGATTTCGAGCATATATTAGTACGTCATGAACAAGCCGCTACACATATGGCTGACGGCTATTCTCGTGCAACAGGAGATGTTGGTGTTGTATTAGCAACATCTGGTCCTGGTGCCACGAACTGTATTACAGGTATTGCCACGGCTTATATGGATTCAATTCCTATGGTTGTACTATCAGGCCAAGTGCCTACGACTTTAATTGGTGATGATGCCTTTCAAGAAACAGATATTGTTGGTTGTTCTAGACCTATCGTAAAGCACAGTTTTAACTGTAGAAAGGTTGAAGATATTCCTAATGTGATTGCTAAAGCATTTTATATTGCAAAATCTGGTCGTCCTGGACCTGTTGTAGTGGAATTACCAAAAGATATTTTAATACCTGATAATAAAGCAGAGTATAACATTGAAACAAATGTTCAAATGCGTTCATACAATCCGACCAAAAAAGGTCATCCTAAACAAATTAAAAAAGCAGTAAAAGCTATAACAGAAGCAAAGAAACTCGTTATCTATTCTGGTGGAGGCATTGTCTTAGCAGATGCTTCTGAGTTATTAACTCAATTAGTAGAAACCTTAAACGCTCCCTGTACAAATACATTAATGGGATTAGGTGGATTAGCTGGTACGCATAAAAATTTTATTGGCATGTTAGGCATGCATGGCAGTTTAGAAGCAAATAAAGCCATGGCTAATGCTGATGTGATTTTAGCATTAGGTGCACGTTTTGATGATCGAGTAACAAATAATGTTAAAAAATTCTGCCCAAATGCCACAATTGTTCATGTAGACATTGATCCAACTTCAATTTCAAAAACCATCAATGCTCATATCCCAGTTGTTGGGCTTATTGATATAGTACTTCAACAAATTATAGATGAATTAGACGAAACTGGTTTCTTACCGGATCAAGAGCCACTAGCAACTTGGTGGGAACAAATCAATGAATGGCGTGCTGTAAAGAGTGTAAGTTATCAACAAGATGATGGAAAAATAAAACCTCAACGCGTTGTTGAAGCAATGTATAAAATCACAAATGGTGAAGCATATGTTTGTTCAGACGTTGGTCAACACCAAATGTTTGCTGCACAATATTATCCTTTTGATAAACCTCGAAAATGGATAAATTCAGGTGGATTAGGCACTATGGGTTTTGGTTTACCCGCTGCAATGGGGGTTAAATTAGCGTTTCCAGATAGCCACGTTATTTGTATTACAGGTGATGGTTCAATACAAATGAACATTCAAGAACTATCAACCTGCCTTCAATATAACCTTCCTGTAGTTATCGTAACCCTAAATAACCGCTCTTTAGGTATGGTTAGACAGTGGCAAGATATGGTGTATGGTGGCCGTCACTCCTCATCGTATATGGAATCAATCCCTGATTTTGTGAAGCTTGCTGAAGCCTATGGCCATGTTGGTATTCAAATAGACACATTAGATGAATTAGATAGTAAATTAGAACAAGCATTTTCCATTAAAAATCGCTTAGTATTTGTTGATGTTTGTGTCGATGAAAAAGAGCATGTTTATCCAATGCAGATAAAGTATGGTGCTGTTGATGATATGTGGGTTAAGAAAGGAGTAAAAGCATAATGCGTCGTATATTAGCTATTTTATTAGAAAACGAACCTGGCTCATTATCACGTATAGTAGGCTTATTTTCTCAACGAGCATTTAATATAGAAAGTTTAACCGTTGCTCCTACAGAAGATGAAAGTTTATCGCGCATTACTATTGCTACAAAAGGTGATGACAAAGTTCTTGAACAAATTGTTAAGCAAGTTAATAAATTGATTGATGTTATTAAAATCACCGATTTAACAGAGCGTAGCCATGTTGAACGTGAACTTATACTAATCAAAGTATTAGCAATGAATGATAAATCTCGCACTGAAGTTAAGCGTATTACTGATATTTTTAGAGGATCAATTATTGATATCGGCAAACAAGTTTATACCATTCAGCTAACTGGTGATGCTGATAAATTAAATGCCTTTGTGAAGACACTTGCCAATGAAACTGAAATTATTGAATCTGTTCGTTCTGGTTGTGTCGGTATCGCTAGAGGTGAAAAAGCACTAAGAGTTTAATCACTGTAGTTATTTTTATTAACTAAACAAAAAGCCAAGCTAATTGCTTGGCTTTTTCAATTACTAAAATCAAAGTACTACATAATATTTTTATAAAAATCAAAAGACTATAAGATTACTTTGATTAATCCATCACTAGCATCTTCAACTAAATCTAAAACAAATTGAAAACCTCTTGCGCCACCATAGTAAGGATCAGGTACTTCATTCTCTTCATGATTATTTGCAAAATCTAAAAACAATTTAACTTTCCCCATTAAATGCGAGGGTGCAACTTTGCTCAAATCTTTAACATTTTGCTCATCCATCGCTAATATAATATCAAACTTTTCAAAATCATCAGCAGTCACTTTACGTGCTTTTATTTTATCAAAAGAATAACCTCGAGCTACACCTACTTTTTGAGCGCGGTGATCTGGTTTTTCTCTTGCATGCGAGCCAATAGTGCCAGCTGAATCTATATGTAGCTTTAGTCCTTGTTCTTGAGCTTTATGGCGAAAAACGGCTTCAGCACTTGGTGAACGACAAATATTGCCCATACAAACAAATAAAACACTCTTTATATCTTTATTATTCATACATTTAACCATTTATTTTTATATACATATTATCACCAGTTTCTATTAAAAATAACAATATAAAACATTATTACAATTCATAAATTTCAATCATTTTGAGGGCTTTCACTACAGAGGTAAAGTCTTTTTAATGAATTATTTAGCCTAAATCAAACAATGATAAAGGCCATCTTAGTTATTTATTAAATACTGAGAATTGACTTTACTTCCACGTAAATAATTTGCATGAAAAGCTATGTGCTCACCAATAAAACTACTGATAAAAAAGTAGCTATGGTCATAACCTTTTTGCATTCTAAAATTTATTGGGTAATGAACTGT
>JAGSHH010000006.1 GCA_023954655.1 Colwelliaceae bacterium | reverse complement strand
CCAGCTACCATAAAAATCAATAGTAATATTACTTCAAAATTAAGGACCATTTCATGCATCACCTGACTAGGTGTAGTCATGCCCATGGCCACTGCTTCTATGGCTAATAATCCTCCTGGTTGTAAGGGGTAGCACTTTAATGCCATAGCTAGAGTGAAAATAAACTCTATAACTAATGCCCAGCCAGCAACATAAGGATTAATAAAGAAAAAGAGGATTGGGTTGATAACTAAAAAAGCAACGATAGCTAATTTATACCACTCAGGTGAGTTACCAAGAAAGTTCTTATAAAAAGCACTCGTAGAAGATTGTTGCATAATGAACCTTTTAATTAGTTATTACAAATATTCACAAGGTGTTAATTATTTGTAGTTATTATAAAATATTAAAAAACTTCCAGTAGTTTAAGCATTAATCTATAGCTTGTAAATTAGAATCACTGCAACTTTCTTATAACTTTCTTGTACCAAAAAAATCTTCTGGTACAATCAGTTTCAATTAATTATATAAAGTTGCGTGGAGACTCATGGTTATTAAAGCACACAGTCCGGCAGGATTTGCAGAGCAATATATTGTTGAATCTATCTGGAATGGTGGATTTCCTCCCGGATCAATTCTTCCAGCTGAAAGAGAATTGTCGGAGCTTATTGGTGTTACTAGAACAACGCTACGTGAGGTACTTCAAAGGCTAGCGCGTGATGGTTGGTTAACGATAAAACATGGCAAACCTACTAAAGTAAATAACTTTTGGGAAACTTCTAGCTTAAATATTTTAGAAACCTTAGCTCAGCTTGACCAAGATGGCATTCCCGATTTAGTTGATAATTTAATGTCTGCCCGAACGAATATAAGTGCTATTTATGTCCGTGGCGCAATTAAAAATAATCCTGAAAAAGCAATAGAATTACTTAAAGAGTACGAAACAATTGAAGATTCTGGTGAGGCATTTGCTGAATTTGATTATCGAATCAATAAAGAATTAGTAGTTGCTTCAGGGAATTCAATATATTTACTTATATTGAATGGCTTTAGAGGTCTTTATTCACGTTTAGGGAGTTTATATTTTGCTCACCCAAAGGGACGTGAAATTTCTAGAGTTTATTATCAAAAATTAATTGAACTTGCTAGTGAAGGTAAGCATGATGAATCTGTGTATACCGTGCGTAAATATGGTATTGAGTCAGGAAAATTATGGTCTGATTTAAAAGATGACGTATTAAAAGAATTAGCAGAATAACCTACAAATTCTCTTCTTTATACAAGGCAAGCATTAGCTTGCCTTTTCTATATCTGTATTATTTTTTCTCGATGGAGGACACTGAGCAATAATTTTACCCTCTCCATTTGAATCTTCTTGAATTAGTTTTACATCAAATTGCCATAGATAATACAAGTGTTTTAATACTTCATTTTTTGAATCTGCCAAAGGTACCGCTTGATGCGGGGTATATTTTAATGTCAAAGAACGATCACCTGTAATGTTAGCATTAGTTATTTGAATGTTTGCTTCAAGATTACTTAAATTATATTGATTTGAAAGTTCGGATCTTATTTTTTTGTAACCTTTTTCATTATGAATAGCGCCAATTTCAACGTAGCTTTCTTGTTCATCGTCATGGATATGAAAAAGTTTAAAATCCCGCATTAATTTTGGCGATAGAAATTGGCTAATAAAGCTTTCATCTTTAAAGTTTTCCATGGCAAAGTGTAATGTGTCTAACCAATTACTGCCTGCTATTTCAGGAAACCATTGTTTGTCTTCTTCAGTTGGGTTTTCGCAAATTCTTTTTATGTCTATAAACATGTTGAACCCTAAAGCGTAAGGGTTTATTCCTGAATAATAAGGGCTGTTGTACTCAGGTTGTGCAACAACATTGGTATGATTGTGAAGAAATTCCATCATAAATTTTTCACTGACAAGTCCTTCATCAAACATCGTATTTAATATTGTGTAATGCCAAAAACATGCCCAGCCTTCATTCATTACCTGTGTTTGTTTTTGAGGGTAAAAATACTGTGAAACTTTGCGAACAATACGGACTATTTCTCGTTGCCAAGGTTTAAGCAAGGGAGCATTTTTTTCTATGAAGTAAAGTAAGTTTTCTTGAGGTTCGCTAGGAAATTTGGGAGCTCTATTCGTTTCATTATCTTTGTGTTCAGGAATTGTTCGCCATAAAGTATTCACTTGTGATTGTAAATATTCTTCACGAGACTTTTGACGCTCTAATTCCTGTTCTAAAGAAATCTTTTGTGGGCGTTTGTAACGATCTACACCATGGTTCATCAATGCATGGCAAGCATCTAAACACGCTTCAACTTCATCAATTCCATATTTATGTTCACATTCCGCAATATAGTTTTTGGCAAACAATAAATAATCAATTATTGAGCTGGCGTCGGTCCAAGCTTTAAATAAGTAGTTACCTTTAAAAAATGAATTATGACCGTAACATGCATGAGCAATAACTAATGCTTGCATAGTAATGGAGTTTTCTTCCATTAAATATGAAATACATGGATCAGAATTAATCACAATTTCATAGGCTAAACCCATTTGCCCACGCTTATAAGTTTGCTCTGTTTGAATGAATTTTTTGCCAAATGTCCAATGGTTGTAACCAATAGGCATACCCACACTTGCATAGGCATCCATCATTTGTTCTGCGGTTATTACTTCAATTTGATTAGTATAAGTGTCTATTCGAAAGCTTTTAGCAATACGATCAATCTCGAACTGATATTGTTCAAGTAAACTGAATGTCCAATCAGGTCCATCGGATAACATTTTTTTCTTTGCCATTTTCTTTACTCCGTTTTAATACTAACGGTAATTGAAACTACGCTACTTGCTTTATGTTTTTCTTAAATAACTCTCTAAATACGGGATATATATCTTCAACTGTCTTGATGTGCTGCATGGCAAAATGGCTATTTTGTTCCTGAACTTGAATGTATTGTTGCCAAAGTGTTTGATGGGGGCGTTGTGTGATTTCAATATAGGCAAAGTAGCGAGATATCGGTAGTATTTTTTTGCTCATTAATTGACGACAATGAGGTGAGTCGTCGGCCCAGTTATCGCCGTCAGAAGCTTGTGCACCATAAATATTCCACTCACGAGGATTATAACGATCATTAATTACTTTAATCATTAATTCGAGAGCACTTGATGCAATTGTCCCCCCCGTTTCTTGTGAGTAGAAAAATTCTTGTTCGTCAACTTCTTTTGCTTGAGTATGGTGTCGTATATAGACCACATCGATAGTTTTATAAGTACGGGTAAGGAATAAATACAATAAAATATAGAATCGCTTAGCGATATCTTTAGTTGCTTGATCCATTGAACCAGATACATCCATTAAACAAAACATCACAGCTTTTGATGTTGGTACAGCTTCTTTTGCATAATTTCTAAAACGTAAATCGAAGGTGTCAATAAATGGAACTTTAGCAATCTTTGCTTTAAGTTGTTTGATCTCTAATGTAATCGCTTTAATTCTTTTTATGTGCTCATGTTTATCTTGTTTTAATTCAGTAAGTTCTTCTTCAAGTGCTTTTAATGATTTACGTTTTGTTGAGGTCATTGCTATACGTCTAGCGATAGAACCTTGCAATGATTTAACAATATCAATATTTGAAGGGACTCCTTCTGCACAGTAACCAGAACGCACAGTTTTATAGTCAATTAGCTTATCTAATTGATTTTCCTCAAGGTTAGGGAGCTCTAAATCTTCAAATAGTAAGTTTAGGTATTCATCTTTAGAAATAGAAAAAACAAAGTCATCTTCGCCTTCCCCTGAGTTACTTGCTTCCCCTTGACCATTTCCCTGACCTGATTGCTGAGGAGGGCGTTTTATTTGATCACCTTCATTATATTGATCATTTCCTGGGTGAACTCTATCTTTAATCCCTCCTTTGCCTTGATGAAATATAGGCTCACTAAGATCTTTTTTAGTAATTGTTATATTTTCACCTTTATCAACATCAGTAACACCTCGCTTGTTAACGGTTTGTTCAACTGACTTTTTAATTTGTGATTTATACCTGCGAATAAAGCGCTGTCTATTGACAGTGCTTTTATTCTTACTATTGAGCCTTCTATCGATAAAGTTCGCCATAAAACCACCTCTACATGCTTTTAAAATCTTATATTAAGAAGATTTTCTAACGCGTAAATACCACTCAGATAATAAACGAACCTGTTTTTTGGTGTAGCCTTTGCTCATCATTCGTTCAACAAAGTCATCATGCTTTTGTTGATCATCTGTAGAAGTTTTTGAATTAAAAGAAATAACAGGTAATAAGTCTTCCGTGTTTGAGAACATTTTTTTCTCAATGACTGTTCTTAATTTTTCATAACTAGTCCAGATTGGATTTTTGCCATTGTTGTTGGCTTTTGCTCTTAATACAAAATTAACTATTTCGTTTCGAAAATCTTTCGGGTTGCTTATACCTGCAGGTTTTTCTATTTTTTCTAGTTCATTATTTAATGCTTCTCGGTTAAACAACTGACCGGTTTCTGCATCTCGATATTCTTGATCCTGTATCCAAAAATCAGCATAAGTGACATAGCGGTCAAATATGTTTTGTCCGTATTCAGAGTATGACTCTAGATAAGCGGTTTGAATTTCTTTACCAATAAATTCAATATATTGAGGCGATAAATAACCTTTTATAAATTCTAGATATCTATCGGCTAATTCTTGAGGTAATTGTTCACGTTCAATTTGTTGCTCAAGCACATAAAATAAATGCACTGGGTTAGCCGCAACTTCCATATGGTCAAAATTAAACACTCTTGAAAGAATTTTAAAAGCAAAACGGGTAGATAGACCAGACATACCTTCGTCTATACCAGCGTAATCTGTATATTCTTGATAAGATTTAGCTTTAGGATCGGTATCTTTTAAACTTTCTCCATCATAGACACGCATTTTTGAATAAATACTGGAATTTTCAGGATCTTTTAATCTTGATAATACTGAAAATTGTGCAAGTGTTTCCAAAGTGTCAGGTGCGCACTGTGCCTCAGCTAGCTCACTATTTTGCAATAGTTTTTTATAAATTTTGACCTCTTCAGATACCCGCATACAGTAAGGAACTTTTACAATATAAACTCGGTCTAAAAATGCTTCATTATTTTTATTATTTCTGAATGTTTGCCATTCGGATTCATTTGAATGAGCTAATAAAATCCCGTCAAATGGTAAAGCTGATAAACCCTCTGTTGGGTTGTAATTACCTTCTTGAGTAGCTGTTAACAAAGGATGAAGCACTTTGATTGGCGCTTTAAACATTTCGACAAATTCCATCATGCCTTGATTGGCTCGGCATAAGGCACCAGAATAACTATATGCGTCAGGATCATTTTGAGCAAAGTGCTCTAACTGACGGATATCAACTTTACCTACTAGTGCTGAAATATCTTGATTATTATCATCACCAGGTTCAGTTTTTGCGATAGCTATTTGGTCTAAAATTGAGGGGTAAATTTTTACTACTTCAAATTTACTTATATCCCCTTGAAACTCATGTAAACGTTTAGCAACCCAAGGTGACATGATGGTTTTTAGATAACGTTCGGGGATATTGTATTCATCTAATAAAATTTTCCCGTCAGCATTTTTGTCAAAAAGACAAAAAGGGTGGTCGTTTACAGGACTTCGTTCACCATCGACACTTAATACGTATACAGGTTCTTTTTGCATTAATGCTTTTAACTTTTCAGCAAGTGATGATTTACCACCTCCTACAGGTCCTAATAAATAAAGAATTTGTTTTTGTTCTTCAAGCCCTTGGGAAGCATGTGTAAGGTAGGACACAATTTGTTCAATAGCTTCTTCCATGCCATAAAACTCTTTAAAAGCAGGGTATCGAGCAATAACACGATTAGAAAATATTCGACTTAGCCTAGGTTCTGAAGATGTATCAATCATTTCTGGTTCACCAATGGCATTTAACAAACGTTCTGAAGCACTGGCGTAGGCAGAGTTGTCTTTTTGACAAATGGTTAAAAACTCTTGAACGGAATACGTTTCTTCTTTTGATTCATCGTAACGAGATTGGTAGTGTTTAAAAATACCCATAACTGCCCCCAAAAAAATTGATAAACATATCAAGCTGAGCAAATGACAGATAGAGAGAGTAACAACAAGGCGTTGTTATTTACTCGCTCAGCTTTACATATTATAAAGACCGAGAATTTACATTAACTATTTTTAAGTTTAGTCTTTTTTTGTTCAGGTGGGAGTAAAACTACGAATTTATTTGTAACTGAACTTTTTATTGAACAGTATTTTGATAATGAAATTTAGGTATAAAAAAGCCAGAGAAAATCCCTAGCTTTTCTATAATGAATTGTTAATTACCTAGCACTTAAGCAATATATTTAACAAATATCATTTATTTGAGTGTTTTTTATGCAAAATTTGCTGAAGCAAAATCCCAGTTTGCTAATGCCCAGAAAGCATTCATATAGCTAGGACGTAAATTGCGGTAATCAATGTAATAAGCATGTTCCCATAAATCTACAGTTATTACTGGTGTAATATCTTCATCTGTTAATGGTGTTGCTGCATTTGAAGTATTTACAATGGCAAGGCTACCATCAGCATTTTTTACTAACCAAGTCCAACTTGAACCAAAGTTGTTAATTGCACTGTCTGTAAATTTTGCTTTAAATTCTTCAAATGATCCAAAGCTCGCATTAATTGCATCAGCTAAAGCACCCGTTGGTTCGCCACCGCCATTAGGGCTTAAGCTGTTCCAATAAAAAGTATGGTTCCAGATTTGAGCGGCATTGTTAAAAACGCCTGCAGAAGATGTTTTAACGATATCTTCTAAAGATTTACCTTCAAATTCAGTTCCTTCAATTAAACCGTTTAGTTTTACTACATAAGTATTATGATGTTTGCCGTAGTGATACTCTAAAGTTTCAGCTGAAATGTGTGGTGCTAATGCGTCTTGTGCATAAGGTAAAGCTGGTAATTCGATAGCCATTATATTCTCCAGGAATTAATTAGAAATATTTATTTTGCCCAAAAATAAAGAAGTTGTTTGCTTTTAGTAAAAACCGAGTAAAATACTCAGGTATTAAAAACTCTGCATAGTTTACCCAAAAAAATAGGTTTTGCCAGAGGATTTATCAAGGTAAATAGTTTTAACTTAGAACATTTTAATAATTAGTATTTATTGTGTTGAATATTGATGCTCTCGTCACCATTAATTAACACAATAAGTATTAAACTAGAGGTCGATATGGATACTATTGAACGTATTAAAGAACAAATCGCTGACAATGGCATATTGTTATATATGAAAGGTTCACCTAAATTGCCAAGTTGTGGCTTTTCTTCACAAGCATCACAAGCTTTAATGGGGTGTGGTGAAAAATTCGCTTTTGTGGACATTTTACAAAATCCAGATATTCGCGCTGAACTACCAAAATATGCTGATTGGCCAACATTCCCACAGTTATGGGTTGATGGTGAATTAGTAGGTGGTTGTGACATTATTATGGAAATGTATCAACAAGGTGAATTACAGTCGCTTATTAAAGAAGCCGCTGCAAAACAAGTTTCTGAAGAATAATTTTTCTATATTTATAAAAAATTATTGAAAAACTCGTTATTGTCTCAATAATATTTGGGGTGTTAACAAATTAATTTTACATACAAAATCATTGGAGAAAAAAATGAGTGTATTAGTTGGTCGTCCAGCTCCGGACTTTACAGCCGCAGCAGTTCTAGGAAGTGGTGAAATCGTAGATAGCTATACTTTATCTGAAGCAATTAAAGGCAAAAAAGCGGTAGTGTTTTTCTATCCTTTAGACTTTACATTTGTTTGTCCTTCAGAATTATTAGCATTTGATCATCGAATTGAAGAATTCAAAAGCCGTGGCGTAGAAGTAATTGGTGTTTCTATTGATTCACAATTTTCTCATAATGCATGGCGTAACACTCCAGTAAACGAAGGTGGTATTGGTCCAGTACAATATACTTTAGTTGCTGATACTAAACATGCTATTTGCCAAGCTTATGATGTTGAGCATCCTGAAGCTGGTGTTGCATTTCGTGGTTCATTCCTAATCGATGAAGAAGGCAATGTTCGTCATCAAGTAGTTAACGATCTTCCTTTAGGTCGTAACGTTGATGAAATGTTACGTATGGTTGATGCTTTACAATTCCACCAAGACCACGGTGAAGTTTGTCCTGCTGGTTGGAATAAAGGTGATAAAGGTATGACTGCTTCTCCAGAAGGTGTTGCTTCATACTTAACGGATAACGCTGATACTTTATAATTATTAATGTTATTTGAACAAAAGCCGCTTTAGCGGCTTTTTTTATGTTCAGGAAGAACGGTATTACGCGATCACATGGATGTGAAAGAGCGTTTATGTTCAGGAAGAACGGTATTACGCGATCACACGGATGTGAAAGAGCGTTTATGTTCAGGAAGAACGGTTAAAATTTATTCAAAGGCTATTTTTATGCATTTTAATAAACTTTTGACAATCTCCTTGAAAAGCATTGTCCATTAAATATCGTATTTTCCATTGTTCGTTTTGCTTTATTAGTTGGAAGCTATTGATACCACAATGACTCAGCTTTCCATCAAGGTAAAAAGCAAAAGGAGTCCAAGCACTAGCTAAATTTCCACTTTCTTGGATAGTGATATTAAAAAGTTGCTCATCTAAATGTTTGGGTGATTTATCAACAAATTCAGCAAACTTACTTAAATCTGATTTTTTTACTTCATTTTTTTTATTCACTCTTTCTAGTATTGCTTCTTCGGTAAATTGTTGTAAAAGCTTTTTGCCGTTATGCTCGCGCATCGCATCAAACATATTGTTAATTGGCGTCATTACTTGGCTGTTTTCGAAAGCAAAACAATTGAAAGTGAAGGTTAGTAAAAGAACAAGGAGTATTTTAGTATTTTTCATCATTATGGTTCATTCAAAATAGGTTTGTTATTTTTATAACCTTTTTACTCAAAGGTAAATAGTTAACCCAAAGTTATTCGTAACAGGTTATAATAATGGTTGTTTAAAATTTTTATTTTTCATTTTATTAAAGGTTAGGAGTGAGCTTTGCCATTTAGCGATTTTGGATTAGATAAACGTTTGATGTCTACAATTGAACATTTAGGTTTTATCGAACCGACAGATATTCAACAACAGGCAATACCTGTTGCCATGACAGGGCAAGATCTTATCGCATCTTCAAAAACGGGATCAGGAAAAACCTTAGCCTTTATCCTTCCAGCTTTACAACGTTTAATGAAAAACCGCCCTTTAAGTAAACGAGATCCTCGTGTTGTAATTCTGACGCCAACACGTGAATTGGCAAAACAAGTATTTACGCAATTACGTTTATTTACTGCCGGGACGCAATTTAAAGCTGTACTCATTCTAGGTGGTGAAAATTTTAATGATCAAGTTAAAACTTTGGAGAAAGATCCCCATTTTCTTGTTGCTACACCAGGGCGCTTAGCCGATCATTTAACAAAAGGTCACTTCTATCTAAAAGGCTTAGAGCTGTTAATTTTAGATGAGGCAGATCGTATGCTTGATTTAGGTTTTTCTAAAGAACTTAAACTGATTAATAACGCTGCGGATCATCGTAAAAGACAAACATTGATGTTTTCTGCAACGTTAGATCATGCACAAGTAAATGACTTTGCGATGGAGTTATTAACTAAACCTAAGCGAATTGCTATAGGTGCGGCACATACAGAGCATAAAGACATCAGCAAACGTTTTTATTTTTCAGATAATTTAGATCATAAAGAAGCATTACTTGAGCACTTTTTATCAACAGAAACTTATCAGCAATTAATAATTTTTACCGCAACAAGGGCTGATACAGAACGATTATCTAATAAGTTAACATCCGAAGGTTTAAGTACTGTTGCATTAAGTGGTGATTTAAATCAAAGCCAGCGAAATCAAATTATGGATGGTTTTGCCAAAGGTCAGCAGAAGATTTTAATTACAACAGATTTAGCTTCACGTGGTTTAGATTTAGTTAATGTTTCACATGTAATTAACTTCGACTTACCTAAACACACTGAAGAATTTGTTCATCGTATAGGACGAACAGGTAGGGCAGGAAACAAAGGAGAATCTATCTCCCTAGTTGGTCCAAAAGATTGGTTAAGCTTTAAAAATATTGAAGCTTTTTTACAACAACAATTTACTTTTGATTATATTGAAGGACTCAAGGCTAAATTTACCGGAATAAAACCTAAAAAGCCGAAACACTCAAAAGCAGAAAATGTCCATAAAAAGAAAAATACTTCAGTTAAGAAAAAAACTAAAATGAACAAACCCCAAAAGAAAACGTTTTTTTCCCAAGATGTAGGGGACATGCCAGTTATGAGAAAGAAAAAACTAAAACCACTTGATGAAATTGATGCCGATAATAAGCCTGAAGTAGAATAAGATGACTTTTAAGAGACCAATTTTTCTATTATTAGTGATTTTATTGGGCTGTCCAAATGTATTTGCTCAAGATGACAGTACTGCCATTAATGAAATACAAATAAATATCGTTGCGCCTGAATTGAAGCCATTAATTTATCGAAACTCAGAAGATAAAAGTTCTGGATTAATTATTGATATGCTAAATCAAGTTAATGAAGATTCTATTTTAAATGTTAAAGTGACTATATTGCCTTGGGCCAGAGCTATGAAACAAGTGATAATTGGCCAAGCTGATGGCATTATGCCTGCACTATATACAAAAGAGCGTTCACAAGTTTTAGCTTTCCCACGAAAGCCTTTAGTTAACTTTAATGGTTCAGTATTAATAAAAAGAAAAAGTGATAACTTTGAATTCACTGGTTTTGATGACATAAAATCTAAAAAATCTGTTGCAAAGGTTAGAGCGGTATTACTAGGGAAACCATTTGAAAGAGCAAAAAGCAAAAATATTGTCAATGTAGTTGAAGTAACAAAACTTGAAGATGCCTTAAATATGTTGTTGCTTGATCGAGTCGACTTAGTGATTTCAGATGCATATGCCGCAGCCTCTGCAATAAAAAGTATGAAGATAGAAAATAAAGCAACAATCATGGAAATATCTAAAACAGCAGAACCATCTTATCTTGCTTTTTCATTAAAATTTTCTCAAAAGCATGACATAAATGAAATAATGTCAATTATCAATCAACATAATAACCCTAACAGTTATCAAGGCGTATTAAATAACCAGTAATAATAAAAATTATATAAATAATAATGTGATTTTTAAAATCTTCATCTATTATTTATAATGATAAAGGATGTTGTATTGTTTTAATAAGGATGTTTCATGGCAAGGATGTTTAAAATAATTCCCAAAGATTGGTATACAAAACGAAGCTTAACAGGTAAAAAAATTGAACCTGTTCATGTCGCAATTCCTGATTACCAAGAAGTCCATAACCACATTTGTAATATGATAGTAAGTTACAGTGATGATTCATTAAAAACGTTAATTGCTAGAGTTTTATATAACAGCTACACAAAAAAATGGATGGTAGACGGTATGGAAGTGGCTGTCTCTGTGGTAGAAATTAGCCAAGAAAATGAAATAGATTTATATAATGACCAACAAACCGGCTAAGCGTATATGAAAAATACAGGTAGCTGTTTATGTGGAAAAATATCGTTTTCTGTAGATAATTTATTACCTTCTATTGCACATTGCCATTGTAAAATGTGCCAAAAATTTCATGGTGCTGCATTTTCTACTTTTGTTGAAGTAAAAGTGTCTGATTTACATTGGTTACGTGGAAAAGAATTACTAAAGTCATTTCAGGCAGAAAATAAGACGGTGAGAAAGTTTTGCCAAAATTGTGGTTCAAGTCTTATTTTTGAATCAAAATATAATCGAAAAGCTTCTACCATTGAAATAGCTTTGGCTGCTTTTGATACTAAAGTAGATGCCAAGCCTGATGCGCATATATTTACTCAATCAAAAGTTGAATGGATAGAAATTACCGATAATATCTCCCAACACTTGGCTTTTAGAGAATAAACTAACCGTAAATCATTATGAGCTAAAAGTGTATATCGGCTGATTCTATACTAAGTTTGTTCATGAGGTTAATGTTAACTTTGGAATTAAAGTAATTGATAAAAGTTCGCTCGTTTATTTTTTTATGTTTTCTTTTTTCAACCAGTTTACAGGCGAAATCTATTACTATCCTAGATTCTCCGTATGTGGAGGATGCCACACATCAATACTTTGTTGATCTTTTACGCTTCGTCATTAATAAATCTCAACCTGAATTTGAACCTGTAGATTTACTCATTCTAAAAGAAAAAAATATTACTCATGAAATAACACTACACTTTATTCGTGAAGGTTTAATTGATTTATCGTGGGCGGGTACAAGTATTGAATTAGAGAAAGAATTATTACCCGTTAAAATTCCATTACTGCAAGGGTTGTTGGGTAATCGAATATTTATTATTCATAAAAATAAATTTTCAAAATTTCAAAATATAACGAAAGAAGAACTTCAAAACCTAGTTGCTTGTCAAGGTGCTGATTGGGGAGATACAGACATTCTTGAAGCTAATAAATTTAGTGTAATACGAGTAGCTAGATTTGATTTAATGTTCAAAATGTTAAATAAAGGTCGATGTGATTATTTTCCACGAGCAATTTATGAGGGGTATAATGAGTTGAAGGTTGCTCAAGAAAAATATCCTGATTTAATCATGTTTGATAAAGTGATTCTTCATTACAAATTTCCTTTATATTTCTTCGTAAATAAAGAAAATGAGCAGTTAGCTGACCAGCTTGCATTTGGTTTAAGAAGGTCTATTAAAGATGGAAGTTTCATTACTTTCATGAAAAACAATGCATTAACTTCTTCTTTGTTTCCTTTGTCTAAATGGAAGAATAAAAAGGTATTAAAACTAGATAACCCTTTTTTACCTGCGTTAACCCCTCTGGACGAAAAATCATTTTGGATAAATCTTCATTAGCTATTCATCAATAAGTTGAGATATTAAATAATGACTTTGATTATTGCCTAATTGCTCTTTTATATAAGGTAAATTTTTGTGTAATTGACTTTGTAATTGCCAAGGAGGATTGACAATAAATAGGCCAGTTCCCGTCATGCCATATTCTTCAGTATCAGCTTCTTGACAATACTCCACCTGTAATAAATTTTTAACATCGCTATCAATAAATTGCTTTTGCATTTTTTCGACTAACTCTCGTTTAACAACGGGATACCAAAGAATATAAGTACCGGTTGCAAACTTTTTATAGGCTTTAATAATCGTATTTACAGCTTTTTTATAATCTTCTTTTAGTTCATAAGGAGGATCTATTAATACAACACCCCGACGATTAGGCGGAGGTAATAACCCCAGAACCCCCTGGTAACCATCTGATTGACTAACATGTGACTTATTCCAACGATGGCAAAACTCACTTAAGTGCTGAATATCTGTTGGATGTAACTCAAACAAATGAGCGCTATCTTGGCGACGATCAAAATATTTTGCTATAGCAGGAGAGCCTGGGTAAATATTAAGCTCTTTCTCAGAATTTAATGATTTAATTAGTTCTATATAAGGAGATAATTCATCAGGAATATTTTGTAAATCAATTAATTTAGCAATACCATCTTTATATTCACCTGTTTTTTGAGCATATTCATCTTCTAATGAATACATTCCAGCTCCAGAGTGGCTATCAATATAATAAAAGCCCTTTTCTTTACGCGTCATATATTCAAGTACTAAAGTCAGTACAGAGTGCTTTAAAACATCAGCAAAATTTCCTGCATGAAACGCATGGCGATAACTAAGCAAAGGACTTCCTTAAATAATATAAAAATGCATTAAACTCTTTTAAAGTAATAATGGATAAAATAAAAGTGCAAATATGACTATTCTTGGCTTGCTAAATACTCATCATATGTACCAGCAAAATCTATATAACTATTATTTTTTAATTCGATAACACGTGTGGCAATACTTGATACAAATTCACGATCATGGCTGACAAAAATGATAGTGCCTTCAAACTTTTCCATCGCCATATTTAATGACTCGATAGACTCCATATCCATATGGTTAGTAGGCTCGTCCATAATTAATATATTAGGACGTTGCATCATTATTTTTCCAAATAACATTCTGCCTTGTTCTCCACCGGAAAGTACTTTTACCGATTTTTTAATATCGTCAGCTGAAAATAATAATCGACCTAAATAGCCTCTTACCGCTTGTTCATCATCTGTCGGTTGGCGCCATTGGCTCATCCATTCAAATAAAGTCATATCATTTTCAAATTCATGTGCATGATCTTGTGCGTAATAACCAATGTTCATATTTTCTGACCAAGTAAATTCACCTGATGTTGGTGCGTAATTAACTTCATTCATTAATGTACGTAAAAATGTCGTTTTACCAATACCATTTTCACCGATAACAGCAACACGCTCTCCAACTTCAATCATTAAATCAATATTTTTTAAGACATGGTTTTTTTCAGTATCTGATACGTCAAAACTTTTATTCATTTGTTCGATAACTAATGCATTTCGAAATAACTTCTTTTCTTGATCGAAACGAATAAAAGGGTTCACTCGACTAGAAGCTTTTACTTCAGCTAATTGGATTTTGTCTATTTGTTTTGCCCGTGATGTTGCTTGTTTAGCTTTAGAAGCGTTTGCAGAGAATCTGGCAACGAATGCTTGTAATTCACCTATTTGTGCTTTTTTCTTTGCGTTGTCAGAAATTAATTGTGCACGAGCTTGAGTTGCCGCCAGCATGTATTCATCATAATTACCAGGAAATACACGTAATTCTCCATAGTCTAAATCAGCCATGTGAGTACAAACACTATTTAAGAAATGACGATCATGCGAGATAATAATCATGGTTGAATCACGTTCATTTAGCGTTTCTTCTAGCCATTGAATAGTATGTATATCTAAGTTGTTGGTGGGTTCATCAAGTAATAAAATATCAGGATCTGAAAAAAGAGCCTGGGCAAGAAGAACACGCAATTTCCACCCTGGAGCAACTTCACTCATTAAGCCGAAATGTTGTTCTACTGGAATACCAACACCCATTAATAGCTCACCAGCGCGACTTTCTGCACTATAACCGTCCATTTCTGCGTATTCAGACTCTAAATCACCAGCACGCATGCCATCTTCTTCGCTCATTTCTGGCAATGCATAAATACGGTCACGCTCTTCTTTTACAGCCCAAAGTTCTGTATGGCCCATGATCACTGTATCTACAACTGAATATTCTTCAAAGCCAAATTGATCTTGACGTAGTTTACCAATACGTTCATTAGGATCTAAACTTACATTTCCGCTAGTTTGCTCTAAATCATTACCTAAGATTTTCATCAAGGTTGATTTACCACAGCCGTTTGCACCGATTAAACCGTAGCGATTTCCACCACCAAATTTTTGTGAAATGTTTTCAAATAAAGGTTTTGCACCGAACTGTTGCGTAATGTTGTTTGCGCTGAGCATGTTAAATCTACCTATCGAACTTTTGTGCGCGCGATTATACAGAGGGCAATTAATTAAGTCATTAGATATAAAGTATTTTGAAAGGTTTTAGTAAAACATTCTAAGCGTTAATTCTAAGTCACAATTTAACCAACACTTTTCACCAAAGCTGCGCATTTGTGATATTTCGCACTAAATTGGACTTTATTGTTTTTAGTTTTGCACCCTTATGGTGCTTTTCTTGTGTATTTACAAAAGAGTTTGCACTTAACTTGCTGATTAATAGCTAAAATAAATTTGGGCTTAAATCGTGCTTATAAATACTCAAATAATAAATTCGTAATAAACTTTGCACTAAAGGTAAACAAATGAAGCTAATAACAGCAATTATTAAACCGTTTAAGTTGGATGACGTAAGAGAAGCATTAGGAGAAATAGGGGTAGATGGTATGACTATTTCTGAAGTTAAGGGCTTTGGGCGTCAAAAAGGTCATACTGAGCTTTATCGTGGAGCTGAATATAGTGTCGATTTTTTACCAAAAGTGAAAATTGAAATTAGTTTAAATGATGAAATGGTTGAACGTACGATTGAAACAATTGTTGAAGCAGCCCGTACTGGGAAAATTGGTGATGGTAAAGTTTTTGTCACCAATGTAGAGCAAGCAATCCGTATTCGTACGGGTGAGTTAGATAACGAAGCACTTTAATTAATCGTATTGGAAAATTTATGTTAAAAATTATTATATTATCATTTCTATCTTTAATGTCATTTTCAAGTTTTGCAGATGATACAGGTTTAAATGGTGCTAATACAGCGTGGATACTGACTTCAACCGCGTTAGTTTTATTAATGACTTTACCAGGTTTAGCGCTTTTTTATGGTGGTTTAGTTCGTCGTAAAAATATTCTATCTATCTTAATGCAATGTTTCGCTATTGCGAGTATTTCATCGGTACTATGGTTAGTTGTCGGTTACAGCTTAGCGTTCGGTGAAGGTAATGCTTGGATAGGTGACTTTAGTAAAGTGTTAATGATTGGTGTTACAAAAGATACCCTGTCTGGTGATATACCTGAAAGCTTATTTATGCTTTTTCAAATGACATTTGCCGTGATCACCCCTGCATTAATTATTGGTGCATTTGCTGAGCGTATGAAGTTTTCAGCTGTTTTGTTGTTTTCAGCATTATGGTTATTAGCGGTATATTCACCTATTACCCATTGGGTTTGGGGTGGCGGTTGGTTAAGCCAAATGGGTTTGTATGACTATGCAGGTGGTACTGTTGTTCATATTACAGCTGGTGTTGCTGCGCTTGTTGCTGCCGTTGTATTAGGACCTCGTAGAGGCTTTCCTAAAACTCCTATGATGCCACATAATTTAACCATGACAGTTACGGGTGCAGGTCTGTTATGGGTTGGTTGGTTTGGTTTTAACGGTGGCTCAGCTTTAGCTGCTAATGGCGATGCTGCAATGGCAATGTTAGTAACACATATTTCTGCTTCAATGGGGGCTTTAACTTGGGCGGCTATAGAGTGGAAAAAATTTGGTAAGGCGAGTGTGCTTGGTGCGGTAACCGGTATGGTTGCAGGCTTAGGGACAATTACCCCAGCTTCTGGTTTTGTTGGCCCTGGTGGCGCTCTTATTATAGGTTTGTCTGCTGGTATTGTTTGTTTTTATGCTACCGTTTATATCAAACAAAAACTTAGAATTGATGATTCCTTGGATGTTTTCCCAGTTCATGGGGTGGGTGGTATTTTAGGAACATTATTAGCGGGTGTATTCTCATCAGCAGAGCTTGGTGCTTTTAGTGGTTTTGGTTTTGCAGAGGGCATTACTACAATGGCAGAACAAGTAGCAGTTCAGTTAACGGGGATATTCTCAACGATAATTTATACTGCGGTAGTTTCATATTTATTATTTAAGTTAGTTGCTGTTATGACAAATGGACTGAGAGTTTCTGAAGAGCAAGAAACTACAGGATTAGATTTGAATGAGCATGATGAGTCTGGTTATAACTTGTAATATGCAAAGAGATTAGTTGAATTAACTTTTCGAATTAGAAAAAACAAAAGGGATACAAATATTTGTATCCCTTTTTTATTCATTACAACGAATTGATAGTTTACTTTTTAAAACGTTTTTTATTCGGCTTTCTATCATCAAATTGGTTTTCGCTAAAACGAGTTAACCCTTGTTTACCTTTAGTATTCGGTTTTTTCCCAAATTTATTAGAAGAGTTTTTCTTTTGCCCTGGAGATGTTTTATTTCCTGATGCATTATTTTTGCCTTTACCATTATTTTTATAATGTTGCTGCTCTTTTTCATTACGAGTTTCATGAGGCACCAAACATTCAGGTTTAGAGCCAATAAGCTTTCTTGCCAGCCCCATTTTTGTTAACGCTGCTCTTATTAATGCCCAATTGGCAGGATCATGATAACGTAAGATTGCTTTATGCAAACGACGTTGAATTGTTCCTTTAGGAATTGGAACCGACTCGCTATCTTTTTTAACTTTTCTTAAAGAGTCAATCTCCGTGTGATAAAGCGTAGTTGCATTAGCTAACGGTGATGGGTAAAAATTTTGAACTTGGTCGAGTTTAAAGTCATTTTCTTTTAGCCATAAAGCAAGGTTTACCATATCCATATCGGTGGTCCCTGGGTGGGCAGAAATAAAATATGGGATCAAATATTGCTTTTTGCCAGCTTGTTTAGAATAGTGATCAAACATTTCTTTAAACTTGTTATAGCTCCCCATTCCAGGCTTCATCATTTTTTTGAGCGGACCGTCTTCGGTATGTTCAGGTGCTATTTTCAAATAACCACCTACATGATGACTGGCTAATTCTTTAACATATTCAGGGTCTTGAATCGCTAAGTCGTAGCGGACACCCGAAGCAATGAGTACTTTTTTTATACCTTTAACTTTTCTTGCTCGGCGATAAAGGTTAATAGTTGGCGTATGATCCGTATCTAAATGACCACAAATAGTCGGCCATACACATGAAGGCTTTCTACAGGTAGCTTCTGCTTTTTCACTTTTACAGTTAAGTTGATACATATTGGCAGTTGGGCCACCAAGATCTGAAATCACGCCCGTAAAACCAGGAACTTTTAATTTAATATCCTCTATTTCATTAATGATAGAGTCTTCACTTCTACTTTGAATAATCCGGCCTTCATGTTCTGTTATAGAACAGAAAGTACAACCACCAAAACAACCTCGCATAATATTAATAGAAGTTTTTATCATGTCGTAAGCAGGAATTTTAGCTTTACCATAACTTGGGTGCGGAACGCGTTGATAAGGTAAACCAAATACACCATCCATTTCTGATTCAGTTAATGGTGTTGCAGGAGGATTTAACCAAATAATTCTATTTCCATGTTTTTGAACTAACGGCTTGGCAGAAGTAGGGTTAACTTCTTGATGAAAAATTCGTGAGGCATGAGCATATAAAACTTTATTATCTTTAACTTGTTCAAAAGTTGGCAAGTTAATATAAGTGGTTAACCATGGTTTCTTTTTATCAACCCATGATTTGTTTTGATGGTCTTTAGCTTTAAAATCAATTATCTGTACGGTTTGAGCCTGTTGTGTAATGTCTTTATTATTATCAATATTTTGATTAGATTTTTCTTCACTACAAGTTTTTTCGTCTATTTCTTGATATGGGCTGTGAATAGGATCTATTTTCCCCGGTTTATCAATATTGCGAGAATCTATTCCGTGCCAGCCAGGTAGAGCTTGCTTTGCTAAAAACGCACTCCCCCTAACATTGGTTATATTTTTGACGTCTTCACCGTTTGCAATTCTATGCGCTATTTCTACTAATGGACGTTCTGCATTACCAAATACGAGTAAATCTGCTTTAGAATCAAATAATACAGATTGTCTAACTTTATCTGACCAATAATCATAATGGGCAATTCGACGTAAGCTAGCTTCAATACCACCTATGATAATAGGGACACCTTTATAAGCTTCTTTACAACGTTGTGTATATGCTGTTACTGCCCGATCAGGGCGCTTTCCGCCTTCATCGTTTGGTGTGTAAGCATCGTCATGACGTATTCTTCTTTCTGCAGTATAACGGTTGATCATTGAGTCCATGTTACCTGCGGTAACGCCAAAGAATAAATTGGGTTTACCTAATGTCATAAAAGCGTCTTTTGAATGCCAATCAGGCTGAGCTATTATTCCAACACGAAATCCTTGTGATTCAAGCATTCTACCGATAATTGCCATACCAAAGCTTGGATGGTCAACATATGCATCACCTGTTACCAAAATAATATCGCAACTATCCCAACCTAGCTCGTCCATTTCTGATCTAGACATAGGTAAAAAGGGTGCAGAACCATAACACTCGGCCCAGTATTTAGGGTATTCAAACAAATGCTGAGTAGACTTTTCAGGTAAAAGTTTTGAATGTTGTGATGTTAGTTGCGACATAATTTACTGACTCTTTTGATAATGACCTCTAAGCCCCATCCTTAAATTATTCATACACACATACGAATGAACGGGCGCGCGATTATAGCAATTTTTTAATGGAATAGCAGATAATTCGATTATCTTATATTTTGCAGCTAAGTTATAAAGAGTAATTATTGCATGATAAACAATTAACAAATTGACGTAAAACTTTGTTATTTAGACGCAAAAACTTGCTTTTAGTGACGGATAAAATATAGGCTGCTATAAAATAGTTTTCAGACCGTAGCAAAATCAACTTTATCGGTTTGTATTAATTACTCTAACAATAAGTTTTAAATTATTATGAAAATCAAAATTATTTCTGCTGCAATTAGTTTTTCTCTTTTAGGTTGTGTGACAACAACAGGTGAACAAACGGCTGAAGCCATTTTAGATAATGAATTCGAACCTTCAGTTGTAGAACAAAAAGAACCAATCAAACCGAATACCACGCCTACTTTTGATAAAAAAGAACCTAAATTAAAAGTTGCTGAGGTTGTTAAGCCTATTATAGAAAAGTCCGTTGATAATCATGACGTTATTACCTTAGAAAAAATAATGTCTGATCCTGATTGGATAGGACGTTCACCTGAAAGCTGGTATTGGGGAGATGACAGCCAAACAGTTTTTTATAAACAAAAACAAATAGGTAACCCATTACGTGATTTGGTTAGAAAATCACTTTTAGAGAAAGGTAACGGGGGAATAGTTAAATTAAGTGAATTACATGTTACAGCTGATAAATATGCACAAAAAAATAATAAAGGCACACATGAAATTTATATATTTGAAGGTAATGTTTTTCTAAAAAATCTTGCTGATAAAAATGTTCAACAATTAACTTATACCTCTGATATAGAGCGTTCAGCGATGTTTTTAAACAACGGCAATGTTGCTTATCGTGTGGGAAATAAATTTTTTGAACATGATTTAAGTAATAACAGAATTGTTGAGTTGGCTAGTTTGAAAATGCTAGAAAAACCGAATACAAAGAAAAAGTCTTCTTCTTATTTAGCAAAAGAGCAAAGTAAATTAATTAAATATATTGCACTTAAGCAGAGAAATAACTCTTTAAAAGAAGATAAAAAGGAAAAACTTAAAGCACAAAATAAGACTTTAACTAAAAGTGAATTTTATTTTGGTGCTGATAGAAAGGTAGTTAATGCAAGTTTATCTCCTTCTGGTGATAAGATGATTGTTAGTCTTACTGATAAAAAATCAAGCCGCTCTAGTAGTGATATTATGCCAAATTATATTACTGAAGATGGGAATATAAATGCTGAAAAAGTCAGGAGTAGAGTTGCAGATAATCGTAAATATAGCCAAGAGTTATTCTTACTTGATTTAAAAACGGGGCAAAAATTCCCGTTGTCTTATGAATCATTGCCTGGTTTTGATGAGGATGTATTAGCAAGTGTAAAAACTGAAAATTATAAACGTGAAGGTAAAGAATACCAGAGCAAGAAATCTCCTCGTAATATTCATGTTATGAGAACTTCAAAAGCTATTCAATGGCACAAAGATGGTAAAAACGTTGCTTTGTTTTTAGAAGCTTGGGATAACAAAGATCGTTGGTTAGCATCGGTTAATTTGTTAGAAAACCAATTGGTTAGCCAACATCGTTTACATGATGACGCTTGGGTTAATTATACTTTTAACGAATTTGGTTGGATAAACGATAACCTATATTATTTATCTGAAGAGTCGGGATATTCTCACCTTTATACTAAATCATTAAAAGGTAAAGCTAAAAAACTGACTAGTGGTTCATTTGAAGTTAGTAATGTAACGCTTAGTGAAGATAATAATCGTTTTATTTTTAAAGCGAATAAAAAGCACCCTGGTATTTATGAAATTTATCAAGTTGATGTCAAATCAGGTGAAATGTCAGCATTAACTGATTTAGGTGGAATGAATGACTATGCGTTAAGTCCTGATGAAAGCAAGTTACTCATTCAACATTCTACGGTAACTACGCCACCAGAATTATATGTTAAAAACTTAAAAGAAAGCACTGATGCCATTCGTATAACTCATACGGTGTCTGAGGAATTTTTAGAAATGCCTTGGACTGCTCCTACGGTAGTTGCTGTACCTTCTTCTTATCAAGATGAGCCAGTTTATTCTCGGGTGTATTTACCTAAAGCCTACGATAAAAAGAAAGAGAAAAATAAAGCAGTAATGTTTACTCATGGTTCAGGTTATGCACAAAGTTCACATTTAGGTTGGTCATATTACTTTCGTGAATTTATGTTTAATAGCATGCTAGTGCAACAAGGATACGTAGTGATCGATATGGACTATCGTGCATCAAAGGGCTACGGTCGTGAATGGCGTACAGCTATTTATCGTCACATGGGAAAACCAGAAGTGCAAGACATGCGAGATGGCATTGAATGGTTGATTGACAATGCAAATGTTGACCGCAGACGTGTTGGTACTTATGGTGGATCATATGGCGGGTTTTTAACTTTAATGTCAATGTTTACCGAACCTGATTTATTTGAGTCAGGTGCAGCAATCAGATTAGTGTCTGATTGGGCATATTATAATCACGGCTATACGGCTAACATTCTAAATACGCCTGAAGATGATGCTATTGCTTATGAGCGTAGCTCACCGATATATTTTGCTCAAGGTCTTGAGAAACCATTATTAATTAATGCACCAATGGTGGATGATAATGTTTTTTTTGAAGATACTGTCCGATTAGTACAACGGTTAATCGAGTTAGAAAAACAAGACTTTGAAACGGCTATTTACCCAGTTGAACCTCATGGTTTTATTCAGCCAAGTTCTTGGTTAGATGAGTATCGAAGAATTTATAAGTTGTTTGAAAATACTTTATAAATCATCAAAAATTGTAAAACTGTACGTCAGCTTGTTAATGTTTTAAGTTCATTAATAAGCTGATGTTTTTGTTTAAAGATTTGTTTATAAAGTTAGATTTACATTTTAGCTAAATAACAACTACTTCAATTTGATTATCTTTTTTTTGCTCTATGTATAGTTTTGCTAATTCGATAGAGCCAAATGTCATTTTAATTTTTCGGTAAGCAAGAAATTTTGCTCTGGCTAATTTTTGATCACTCGATTGAGCTAAGAACACCCAAGTTTCGATCATGGATGGGGATAAAGTTTTCATACATTGCTTCCTTGCAATAACAGCTAGATTTATTTGTATTATAGAGCTTATTTTATGAATTTGCTTTTTAAAAAATGTAATTTATTAAGTTAAGTAATAAATTTATCATTTAAAATTATTATTAGTTCATTAAGTAATCTAGTAGTAATACTTTTTCTTGTATTTCTATTTTAATGGAATGATTCATGATGACCCTTTTATTTAATTTTTTATATTTACTCTGCCAAGTTTAAGAACAAATTAACAATATATTAATTTTTAAATGATTTTTTTTGGGAAGTATTTTTAATCATTTTAAATTGAATCTGGATAATTATTTTAAAAATTTAATATTTACTCCTACAATTTAAATACTTACTAGTTGACCTACGTGTTAAGTATTTCAAGGGATAAGTAATAAATGACTACTAAACCCTTAGTATTTAAATCTATTGTTACCAGTCAAGACGTTAACTTTCTGTTAATAATATTGTGAAAAATAGTTTACAAGTTAAAAGTTTGTAACAATTTTGATTGCCGGAATTGATTTTATTTTGTGACTCTAAAACGTAGTCTAGAAAAGTCTACTGTAAGTTTGACTAGATAAATAAAAGGAATATTTGTAGTTGAGTTCAAGCTTATTAAATGGAAATTGAGTAGTCAAATTATAATAAATAATGAGGAAATAAACATGATTAAGTCATCCAAACTTTCTAAAGCTATCAAAATTGCTTTAGTTACTAGTGTATCTGCTTCGTTTTTTTCGACCCCTGTATTTTCTGAAGAAACTGCGGAAGAAGAAGTTGAAAGAATTGCGGTAACTGGTTCACGAATCAAAAAAGCAGAGTTTTCAAATGCAGCTCCTATCCATGTAATTAAAGCTGAAGATGCTTTAAAATCAGGAATTCGAACCGTTGCGGAGCTACTACAAAATACATCAATGGCTAATGGTCAGCAGTTTGATGCTTCTTTTAACTCAAACTCAGGTAATTCAAATGCCTCTGAGCCACCTCCAAGTGGTGGTGTTGGTTCATCTAATGTTGGTCTTCGTGGTTTAGGCGCCGAACGTACATTAATTTTGATTAATGGTCGCCGATTAGGTGCTTCAGGTGTACGTGGTGCTCCATCTCAGCCTGATTTAAGTTTATTACCAGTTAATATGGTTGAACGTGTTGAAGTTATTACTGAGGGTGCATCATCAATTTATGGTGCTGATGCTGTTGCTGGCGTTATCAACGTTATTTTAAAAGAAAGTTATGATGGTTTTGAAGTTTCAGCTGCAGTTTCTGATACGGCTGAAGGTGGAGGTAGTGAAAAAGATTTTTCATTTATTACAGGCTTTGAAGGAGATAAGGCGAAATTTGCTTTTTCTGCATCATATTATGAACGAGAACGCGTTGCGGTAAAAGATCGTACCGATTGTATTCGTAAGATTTTCAGAGATGATTCTGGTAAAAAAACGTCAGTTTGTACCAGTAGGTTTTGGGATAACACCATGTTAGATCTAACCGGTACAGTAAATGCTAATACTACAGGCGACATAGCAATATTCTCAACACCAGGTCAAACAGATATTGGCATCATGGATTTTAGTTCGGCATATGGTTTACCTATTCCGAGTGATCCTAATGTAGAGATCACTAGTGCAAATCAACGTAATCGTCGTATATTCTCTCCATTGCATAGTGATGCTGTAGATAGGATGCAAGCGGATTTAGTACAACCGGTAACTCGTTTTTCTGTTGCGGCTAATGGCTCATACATGCCTGATTTCTGGGGTGGAGATGAAGAAATTTTTTATGAAGCTTATTATTTTCATCGTCATTTAACTAGTTTGGCATCTTCTGAACAAATTTACCCAACGATTCCTGGAATGATCCCTCATGAAAATGAACAAGGTAATTTAGTTCTAGATGCAGATGGTAACTTAGATCTAGTACAAAATCCTTTAAGCCCTTTTCCTGTTGATGTATCAAATATAATTACATTGGAAGATTTACAACAAAAACGTGAAGTTGAGTTAAATCATTTTAGATTTGTAACAGGATTACGAGGCGACTTCACTAGTGATGTCTTGTCAGATAAAGGATGGACTTATGAGCTATTTGCTTCGTACGATCGTGGTGTAGGTGAACAAACTCAACCTATTATGAATGAGTCTAATTTGGCACTTACTTTAGGTACATTGCGATTAGACAATAATGGCAACCCAATATGTGGTGTCAATGCACCTGCAGGAATTGGTTTTATAACCCCCAATGAATGTGTGCCTGTTAACTTTTTAGCCCCATCAATATTTAATGGTGGTGAATATGGTGGAGGAACTTTTGCAACACAAGCTGAAAAAGACTTCCTTATTGGTACTCGAGTAAATACAACTACTGTAGAACAAATTATGGCTTCTGCATTTGCCACTGGTGATTTATTCGATTTCGATGATGGTGGTGTCGTTACTGCTGCAATTGGAGCTGAATTTAGACGTGATCGTATTAAATCAGCAGGGGATATGTTAGGTGCAACTGGTTTAGTTGCCGCAGAAAACCCTTTGACAGAAGGTGCGACTATTGGTTCTCGTGATGTTTCTGACGTATTTGCTGAAATATCATTACCTATAGCTGTTGATCAAAGCTGGGCGGAACTATTTGAAGTTGAAGCAGCTGTTCGTTATACCGATGAAGAAAATTTTGGCAGTGAATTAACAAACCGTGCACGAGTAACGTATAAACCAACTGAATCATTACTATTTAGTACATCTTACGGAACATCATTTCGTGCACCTAACTTACGTGAGCAATTTCTTGCTAATCAATTTGGTGGTGTAAGTGGTAGTGCTGATCCTTGTTCTGTCCCCGAAGCATTACAAACCAACAGTGCATATGATCCGAGTAAAGAGAACCGTTCACAAACTATTTTAGATAACTGTACAGCTCAAGGTGCGGATTATACTCAAATTGGTTTAAGTGGCGTACCAACGATTCCAACTTCAGCAAGTGGTAATGCAAAAGATCTTAAACCAGAAACTTCTGAAAATATTACTGCATCATTCAAATGGACGCCAGAGTTAGATGGCGATTATGAGTTTGATTTGGGGATTACTTACTGGAGTTTAGAAGTTGAAGATACTATTCGTACGGTAAGTGCAGCAACAATTTTAAAACGTTGTTTTGATGCCCCTAACATGGATAGTCCTTTCTGTCCTAGAATCAGACGAGATAGCGGGAATGCCGCAGTAATTAACTTTCCTAACTTAGTTGATAATTCATTTTTAAATATTGGTGAAGAAACTTCAAAGGGGATAGATGTTAATACACATTTTTCTACTGGCTTAGGTGATGTATTAGGTATGCCTGTTCATATGGTATGGACTAACCAATATACACTTCAAACTGAACGTGAGTTAACTATCTTCAAAGGAGAAGAATCTGAAGACCTATTAGAAGATTTTGGGACACCTGAGCATCGTTTGATTTCAACCTTTAACTTTGTTAGTGGCGATTGGAATTTAATGGTTATGGCTAATTATTTCTCTGAAACACACGCTGCTGATGATGTTCGTGATACCGCAAACTGTGATAACTTTATTATCAATGAAGAGTTAGTTGGAAAACCTTTGACTGTTCCTGTTTGTGATGCTGATGCTGCAATTTATGTTGATACTTCATTAACATATAGTGCGGAAGATTTTGCAGTAACATTCGGGATTACAAACTTACTTGATAAAGAACCAGATATGGTAGATATATCTGCTGGTTCTAACCGAGGTAATATGGTGACATCTTCAGGTTATGATCTTTTAGGACGAGGCTATTTCCTAAATGCTTCATATCGTTTTTAGTTAAATGATATAATTTATTTTATATTAAGAAGGCTTAGTTACGTAGTAGCTAAGCCTTTATTTATTTTAAGATAAATTATTGAAGTCGTTACTCTATAGGTAAATAAATATCGATGATTGCTTCTGATTCAGCAACATCGGGGTACATTTTAACTCGTTCCAAAATACAAGGATAGTCTCTTAACGTTTCCCCTGATTCGGGTAGCCAAGTACCATACAAAAAATTCATACTTTCATCTAAAAATCGGTCAGAACCAATGTGTCGATATTTGGCGCATCTACCCTCAGGAATAGTTTTATTAATAACGTCAAATTCATTATCTTCGATGTCATGTTTTACTTGAGCACAAATATCAAACTTAAATTCATCTTCAGGTGTATTCGAAGGGTCGCTATAAATTAAATTATATGTTTTCGACTTACTTGGTGGTAAGTTATTCAATTTACGCCATTTTATGAAGTGCTGTACACTACTCATGATCTGGTTAGCTGGCCCTTGATGTTGATAAACAGCAAGTTTGGTTTCAGGGAATTTAACAATCGAAATAGCATTAAATTCATTTGATTGATTTTCATTTTTAAGCATATGCTCTTGTCTCTCTTTAAGTTTTCTAGTTTCAGTTTGAACATCCTGCCACGGCTTAGATTGAGGACATTTTTTATAATCACTCGGGCTTTGGCCAAAAGCTTTTTTAAATGCTCGAGAAAAAGATTCACTATTCTCATATGTCGCTTGAAAAGATATTTCACTGATCGATAGATGTTGACGAAAGATTAATTGATAAGCTGCTTTATTTAATCGTTTTAACTGAATATATTTTTTAATAGGTTGACCAAGATAAGCACTAAACTGACGATGAAAATGATATTCTGAGAAACAAGATATTTCACTTAATGTACGAATAGAAATAGGTTGTTCTAAATTCTTATCAATATATTCAATTATGCTTTTAAAGCGTTGATGATAATAGTGCATGTTTTTTATACGTAAATGTTTCTTAAACTTGTTATGAAGTGAGTTTATGCCATTTTATTTTTCATTACCTGACTGAACTTGCTCTTTTAAAATACAAAGATTGAGATAATAGTGTAAAGAAAAAGGCTAAATATAATATTTAGCCTTTATATATTTTCTTTCAAATTCTAAGTATAGGACGACTGCTTATTATTTTTCTTCTAATAATTTGAAAATGGTTTTCGCAATATCTGTGTTATCAATAGCCCCTGAAAAACGATGCTTTTCTGTGCCAAATGCAAATACTGGTACATCAATTGCGGTGTGACCACCACTCGTCCATCCGGTATTTGTTTTTTTATCTATGAGTTTCTTAATAGCGATATTGATTTCTTTAATCACGTTCGGTTTATATTGCCCTTTTTTCTGTTCTTGAGATAAAGATAAATAAGTAGATAGTTTCTTTTTCGCTATCGTTTTTATTGACGCTATATTGTCAGCTTCAATTTTTGATACTTCTATGCCTGCTAACTTTTCAGATAAAGCTGAAGGAGACAACTCATGCTTATTAAAGTATTTTGCTATTGAATTAGATGATTGCTGTAAATCTCTAATTAATTGGGGTTTCCATTCATAAATTCCGTTAGCAGCAACCGTTAAACCACCAGTGCTATGGTCCGCTGTTAGAACAACTAAAGTATCTGGATTTTTCTCAACAAATACTTCAAGGTACTCCAATGTTTTCTCTAGATCTGTCATCTCTGCCATTGCTGAATTGATATCATTGCCATGACCAGCCCAATCTATTTGACTTGCTTCAATTAACATGAAAAAACCTTTTGAATTTTCAAGTTGAGGTATTGCTGCTTTTGTCATTGTAGATAAACGATATTTATCAACATCATCGATAGCTTCTACTAAACCTTCATCGGCAAATAAGCCAAGAATTGCTTTATTCTTTGGCAAGTTATTTAATTCTTGATACGAATCGATGTAATGTACACTCTGTGCTTTATATTCATTGACTAAGTTTCTGTCTTTACGAATAAAATACTTCCAACCTCCACCTAAAAGTACATCGGTATTTATACCATTATCAATATAACTATCGGCAAGTTCATTATAATTTCTTCTGTATTCATTGTGACTAATATAAGAAGCAGGAGTTGCATGATTCACTTGTGATGTAACAACTACCCCAGTTTTTTTACCAAGTTTCTTTGCACGGTGTAATACCGTTTCTAATTTGTTTTTATTTGTATCTACTCCAATAGCACCATTATAGGTTTTAATGCCACTAGCTAGTGCTGTTGCAGAAGCTGCAGAGTCTGTTACATAGCCTGAAACTGATGCGGGGTATGTAGTAGAACTTCCAACTAAATACTTATCAAAAATAGTTGTTTCAATTTCTTCAGTTTTGGGATCATCAGCATAATATCGATAGGCACTGGTATAAGCAGGCCCCATCCCATCTGCAATTATCATAATGATATTTTTTACATTAGGTTTTGCTGGTGTTTCATCAATTTGAATTTGAGTGCTATTACAACTTGTTAGTAACGCTGAAACGATTAATGTTGGTAAAATCTTTTTCATAAATCTACTCTAAAATTGTTCTTTTATGATTACTTCTGAGTTATTTTCACATCAACCCATACAAGGCGATGGTCTGATGATGCTTGACGATCTTTAATTAATCGAAATTCATCTGTATTTTTTTCAGGCCAGAAAACACCTGAATCAATGAGAGTGAAATGTTGTTTTGATGGGAGAACATAATCGGCTCTCATTCGCCAATAAGCAGTATGATGTTCTGCGAGAGGATTATCGCTACTGTGGTTTTTGGCTCCAATGCTTTTAGGCATTGGATCTTGAATCTTTTCATGGTTGATAAGTGATTCTATACTTGAATTTATAGCATCACCTTCAGTTGCAGAAGCATTTAAGTCACCAAGTATTACAAAAGGAGCATTCGCTTTTAACCCACCTAATTGTTTATTATCATCATAAATATATTGGTTATTTTGGGCTGAAATATAATCTCCCCAAAAACGAATTTCATCATGATTTCGTTTGCCGTTTCTATCTTCTGGACCATCGAAAACTGGTGGAGTAGGGTGACTAGCTAATATATGTATGTTTTTACCATTGACGGTAATTGGGATATCCCAATGCGATTTTGAAGATAAGCGTAAACCCTGCCAAGCAGCATCACTATACCAAGGTTTATTAGTAGAAGGATCATAGGGTTGCAGTGCTCCAGGCATATCATTCCATTTAAAATGTTGAAATGTTCTAATCTGCTCGGTATCAATGGGAAACTTTGATAGTAATACCATACCAAAATGACCTGGGAAGTGACCAAAACCATAGGTATCAGTTGGAGATTCAATTTTATTGTCATTATTTAAATCAAAGGGAGTAGGCACTCCTGTATTAACACTACTTTGATAAAAGTAAGGAAAGTATACTTTATTTTGCCCTTGTTGCTCTTCATTCAAGTATTGATTAATAAATAGCTGAATTTCTTTACCACCTCTTGAATAGTCAAATTCATTGAGCAGAATAATGTCAGGATTAACTCGTTGAATAATTTCAGCAATATTCTTAATTTGTTGATGATTACTTTTAAGTGCTTTGTTCAGCTCGTTACCTGTTACTTTTGATGGTTTTCCTTTACTTCTAGTCGTATAGTTTAGTGCTTCCATACTGACATTAAAGGTAGCTATTCTTATTGGGTTATCTTGCTGTTTGTTTTCTGCCATAACATTAAGCCCAAGTGTTGATAAAAATAAAACAATAAAAAATTTCATAAACTATTTAATCTCTAAGCCACGTAAAATAAATTGAGTGAGAAATTGAGTAACATGTTCAATGTCTTCTTCTTCATAATCAGCTCGATTCATGACAGTTAAAATCTGATTATCAAAATCAGCATAATGTTGGGTAGAAGACCAAATGAGAAAAATTAGGTTAATAGGATCAACATTGAGCATTCTATCTTCGTCGATCCATTGTTGGAATATTTTAGATTTTTCTCGAACCCATTTTCTTAAATATGTTCGAGTAAACTCTTTTAAATGCTGAGCGCCCTGAATAATCTCCATCGCATATATTTTTGAAGATTTTGGATGATTGAAAGACATTAGAACTTTAGAGGAGACAAATTTTTCAATTGCGATTTTTGGACCATCTTTATATTCAATATCGCCAATACCTTGATCCCACATATCTAATGTTTGTTCTAATACTGCATGGTAGATATTTTCTTTGTTTTTAAAGTAATAGAGAACATTGGCTTTTGGTAATCCTGCAAGATCAGCGATTGATTGAACTGTTGCGCCTTTATAGCCATTAGTAATGAATTCATCTTGTGCTGCAAGTAGAATTTTTTCTTGGCTTTGTATTCTTATTTTACCTTGTTTTTTGTCAGTCATTTTTGATCTTTTTATTTATAAAGTTTTTAAAAAGTATACTGGGAGTGTCTTTTTAGCAGTATGCGGTATAAATGTCACTAATTTGTCTATCATTTATTGTTCTATTGGTCAGGAATGTGTTTTTTTATTAAGTTGAGAATAATATATATTAAGAGAAATTAAGTGAGTATTTAATGTTATCGCATTCATTTTTCTAATGTTTATTACCTTATATAACTGGTTGATAACTATTTTATTGTTTAGGAGATAAAAATTAGTGTTATCTTGTTTGTTGGTTTTTTTATTTTATATTTCTTGATTCTTTGGTTGTTAAAATACCTTTTGTTATAGCCTTTGTTTTTAGTGGTTCTGTTTGTTAAATATATAAACTTGACCACGTGGTCTTTTTTTTGGTAAAGAGTATTTGTTTAAATGGTTTTTGTAATAATTAAAGTTTTTTTATAATTTTGTTATTTCATGCTTTTATTTTAACTCTTTGTATTATATTGATTAAATGGTTTTATTTGTGTTTTCAGTATTAACGCATTAAATTTTTAAACTTGTGTTTTAATCTGTTGTGAAATATTGTAATAAAAATGTAAGAATTGTCTGGTCTAATTAAGACAAATAAAAGACAAAAAAAGCATTTGTTATTATTTTGACTATGATTGAATTGACGTAAGTCACACTATAAAAATAAAACATACACCAAGGGAACAATAAACGATGAAAACCCAACGCCTCTCGTTAATTTCAGGTGCAGTTATACTTGCACTGGGATTATCAACTTCAGCCTTAGCAAATACCACTACATCAGCTATTAAAGGTCAAATTCAAGGACCTCAAGGTAATCCAGCTGCCGGCACTGCTATTACAATTGAACATGTACCTTCTGGCACTATCAAAACTGCCGTAGTAAACCAAGCGGGTTTATTTACCGCAAAAGGTTTACGTGTTGGCGGTCCATATAAAGTCACTATTGATTCAGATACTTTTAGTGATAAAACTGTAAATGATATTTATCTTACTTTAGGTGAAACATTTCCTGTTAACGTTAGCTTAGATGAAAAGTCGGTAGAAACTATTGTTGTTACTGGACGTTCGATTAACCGTTATATTGGTGGAACTGGCCCTGCCGCTAATTTTGGTTTGGAAGATTTAGAAAATGCTCCAGCAATTAATCGTGATATTAAAGATATCGTTCGAGTAGATCCTCGAATTTATATCGACGAAAGTAGAGAAGGTGCTATTCAATGTGGTGGTGGTAATCCGCGCTTTAATAGTTTAACGCTAGATGGCGTTAGAATGAATGATAGCTTTGGGTTGAATAGTAATGGTTATCCAACAACACGTATTCCATTCTCTTACGACTCAATAGAACAGGTTGCTGTTGAATTAGCTCCTTTTGATGTTAAATATGGTGGTTTCACTTCATGTAATGTAAATGCTGTAACTAAATCAGGCGGCAATGAAGTTCATGGTAGCGTCTTCTATGATTACACCAACGATTCGATGAAAGGTGATTCGATTGAAGGTGAAGATATTGATAATGGTGATTATGACGAAAAGCGTTACGGCTTTAATGTTGGTTTCCCATTATTAGAAGATAAACTTTTCATGTTTGTTTCATATGAAAAATTAGATGGTGTTCAGCTTTTTGAATATAACCCTTTTGGTGACAACTTCAGTCAAGCAGACTTAGATCGTATTACTCAAATTACTCGTGATGTTTATGGTTATGATGCAGGTGGTATGCCGGGAAGTATGCCAGTAGATGATGAAAAAGTTTTGGTTAAATTAGACTGGAATATAAATGATGATCATCGAGCTAGCTTAATTTATAACTACAATGATGGTTTTAAATTAGATCAATCAGATGAATGGGCGTTAACATTAGATAGCCATTTTTATGAGTCTGGTGCTGAGTTTAATTCATTAATTGGTTCACTTTATTCCGATTGGACAGATAATTTCTCTACTGAAATGAGAATAAGTCGCTCAGAGTTGGATAATCGTCAAAACTCTTTGGATGCAGCAAGTGGTTTTGGTGAAGTACAAATTCGTCACGGTGGTTCTACAATATTTATTGGACCTGATGATTCTCGTCAATCTAATGAAATGAGTACCGAAACGTTTGATTTTAGATTTTCAGGTACTTATTACCTTGATGAACATACAATCACTGCGGGTTATGAATACCAAGATATAACTGCATTCAACTTGTTTATGCAACATACTCAAGGTGAATTCCGTTTTAGATCAATTGATGATTTCGAAGCAGGTATGGCCGATAGAGTTTATTATAATAACTCTGCTGGCACTAACGTTCCGTCTGATGCAAGCCAAGAGTTTTCATATCAGCAACATACAATGTATATACAAGATGAATATACATTTACTGATATTGATATGACACTAATGGTTGGTCTACGATATGACATGTACACTAGTGATGACAAACCTCGTTATAACCAAAACTTTGTTGATAGATACGGTTTTGCAAATGACGGCAACATGGACGATAAAAACTTATTACAACCTCGTGTTGGATTTAATTGGGCTGTTGAAGATAATTTAGAATTGCGCGGTGGTTTCGGTCTATATTCTGGTGGTAACCCTAATGTTTGGATTTCTAATGCTTATTCAAATGATGGTATCGTACAAATTGGACTTCGTGAGAATGGGGTTGATTTATTTAATACCCCAATGACAGATGGCGATGGTCCTGGTTTTGGTATTCCACAATCAATGTACGATGAAATTCAAAACTACCCTGTAGGTGGTGGTGATGGTGCAGTAAATGCTATTGACCCTGATTTTGAAATTCCATCAGAAATGAAATATGCATTAGGTGCTACTTATACATTTGAAAACGATGTAATTGTTGCATTAGATTTCTTGCATAACAAAAAGCGTAATACAGCTACCATTAAAGACTATGCGTTACAACGTACTGGTGAACAGTCTTTCGACGGTCGTCCTTTATTTGAAAATAAAGAAGGCTGGCGTTCGGGTGATTTTGTATTAACAAACAGTGATAAAGATGGCGAATCTACAATCTTATCTTTCGCAGTTAATAAAGATTTTGATTTTGGCTTAAGTGCTACATTTGCATATTCTTACACTGAATCAAATGATACTAACCCAATGACGAGTTCTGTTGCTGGTTCAAATTACGGTAATATCGCAACTACTATTCCTGATCAGCCGCCAATGGCTACCTCAAACTATGAAGTTCCTCATCGCTTTACGTTGAACTTAAGCTATGTTACTCAAATTATTGATAACTTAGACACGCGTTTTAGCTTATTTGGTTCAGCAAGTGAAGGTCAGCCTTATACATTTACGTTTGATAGTTCAGACAGAGAGTGGGGCGATTCAAACTGGAATGGTTCACGTCAGTTATTGTACGTACCAGCAGCAAATGATGCTAACGTAGTTTACGATGATGGCTTTGATAAAGCAGCATTTGATGCTTTTGTTGAATCAGAAAGTTTAGCTCGTGGTGCAACCGTTGGTCGTAACGCACAAAATGCTGATTGGCATGTTAAATTTGATTTAAAGATTAGCCAAGAAATCCCAGGTTTATACGAAGGTCAAAAAGGTAGCGCGTTCTTTATCATCAAAAATGTTGGAAACTTTTTGAACGACGATTGGGGTGTGATGAAGCAAGGTCAATTCGTTGGTAACCGTATGGTTGAGATGAGTATGAATGATGCTGGTCAATATGTTTATGAAGAATTTAATGAAGGTAATGAAGAGCAAGAAATATACAATGATGCCTCTTTGTGGGAAATGCGTGTAGGTGTTAGATATACGTTCTAAAATTTTCATTTAACTGAATATAAAAGCCGGGCTAATGCTCGGCTTTTTTATTTCCAGTAAATCATATACTCATCATGATTAATATTATATAGTTGACCATATGGTTAGGTTTTAGTGGTAAAAAGAAATAATGATAAGTGAAGAACAATTTAGTCAATTAAGCCAACAAGCTAAAGCGGCTTTTAATAAAGCGTATGCACCTTACAGTCAATTTCATGTGGGAGCTGCAGCTTTAACAAAAGATAATAATATAGTGAGTGGCTGTAATGTTGAAAATGCATCATATGGACTAACGGTGTGTGCTGAAAGAAACTGTATCGCGCAAGCTGTTATTCAAGGTGAGCAGTCATTTAAAACAATTGTTATTTATACTGAAGAAGAAAAACTAACACCACCTTGTGGAGCATGTCGTCAGGTGATTGTTGAATTTTTTGAACCTCAAGCAATTGTTATGGCTGTGAATCATCTCGATAACTCAAAAGCATGGACTGTAGAAGAACTTTTACCTAATGCTTTTACACCAAAAGATTTGAACCGAAATAAATAATAGAAAGGCTTATTATGTATATTCCACAAGAAATTATTCGTGCTAAACGAGATGGAAAAAAATTAAGTGAACAACAAATATTAAACTTCGTTGATGGTTTAGTCACAGGAAAATTTAATGATGCTCAAGTGGGTTCAATGGCAATGGCTATTTTTCAACAAGGCATGCATACCGAAGAGATTGTTCAGTTAACTCACGCAATGATGAATTCTGGGGATGTTATTTCATGGCCAGAACTAGATAAGCCTGTTGTTGATAAACATTCAACTGGTGGTGTTGGTGATAAAGTAAGTTTTATGCTTGCTGCTATTGTTGCCAGTTGTGGCGCCTATGTACCAATGATTTCTGGTAGGGGCTTAGGACATACAGGTGGTACTTCAGATAAATTAGAAAGTATAAATGGTTTTAATGTTCAACCGTCCATCAGTGACTTTAAAAGAATTACTAAAGAGTTAGGCGTTGCAATTATTTCTCAAACAGATAATTTAGCACCGGCAGATAAACGCTTATATGGCATAAGAGATGTTACTGCAACAGTTGAGTCTATTCCGTTGATCACCGCTTCTATATTATCTAAAAAACTAGCCGCAGGTTTAGACGCTTTAGTCATGGACGTCAAAGTTGGCAATGGCGCTATGATGCAAAATATTGATGATGCTACAGCACTTGCTAAATCTATTGTGAATGTTGCAAATGATGCAGGTGTAAATACACAAGCAATTATTACTGATATGAATCAGGTACTAGGCTCAACCGCAGGTAATGCGCTTGAAATGAAAGAAACCGTTGATTACTTAACCGGTAAACAACGAGAACCTAGGCTTCACCAAGTAACTTGTCAATTGGCAAGTGCAATGTTGATAAACACTAATATTGCTAATAGTCACGAAAGTGCCATGGAAAAAATTGACCATGTTTTAACATCAGGAAAAGCAGCTGAACTCTTTAATCAGATGATTGCTGAACTTGGAGGGCCTACAGATTTTATCGATAACCCGTGGGAATCTATGACTAAAGCTAGTGTTATTGAAGATGTTCTTGCCTCAGAACATGGTTATATTAGCGCTATGCAAACGCGTGATATCGGTATGGCTGTTGTAGGGATGAAAGGTGGACGAATAGCGAATGGTCAGAAAATTGATCATAGTGTTGGTTTTGATCGAATTTTACCTTTAGGCACTTTGGTGAATAAAGGTGACGTTATCGCAAGAGTTCATGCTAATGATAAAAACACTGCAAACAATGCAAAAATTCAATATGAACAAGCGTGTACTCTTAGTGATTCTCAACCTGAAATACAACCTGTTATTCATAAAATAATATAAGAGAAATATCAGTGATAATTAGAACTTTATGCTAATTATCACTAAAGGTTTGATATGTTGTGACGATATAAGGTGTAAGCCTATCAATAAAGTCATTAACTATTGAATACCCAGTCATTAAATTCCAACTTATTAGTTGAAGAATTACAGCTAGGAGAGCAACTTAATCACTGTGTACATAGTGATAGACGTTCAGACTTTGCATTAATGTTATCGATGCTAACTGATAATGTTTTAGCACATAGTCAATTTAAGTTACCAGAAACTGAGCATCCTAAAAGTATTACTTCTGAAGACTTGTTACGAAAAGAGTTTGAATTGCCAGATAAGCAACGCTTAGCTATGGATACCTTAGAGGATATAAATGAGTTTTCTCAAGCTCATTTGATTGAATCACAACAGTTAACTGCACTTCATTTATCACAAGCTTTAATGCCCAAACCTCTTGCTTTTAGGGATGATAAAAACCATATATCTTCAACTGTTTTATCAAATACTCGCTTATATTGTCAGCAAGAGTATCAACGAAAAAAACAATCTGAATTATCTTCTGAAGATAGATTGCCATTTAATGTAAATTCATGGCTAAAAGCAGTACAAACAGCGATAGTTAAAGCGCCATTACTGAAAACAACGGCTTAAAGTTTTGCTAGTTTATCTACCGTCGAAGAACAAGCTTTTAAAAACGTATTAAGAAAGTAATCAACTTCTGGCATTTCTGATTTCATAATATCAAGCTTATTTCCTAGGCGTTCTTCTACATGATCAAATTCATGGTTATGATGGTTTAATTCGTCTAATGCTTTTATGTAAGCTACTAAAATATCAGCTGCTTTGACTATTTTTTTATATTCTGTATCAACATGATCTTGGACAATAATATCACTAAATAACTCTTGGAACTCTTCAGGAAGCGAAGCTAAACACTCTTGCTCAGCTAAAGTTTCAATTTTTTTAAATTCACGTGCTATTTCTTTATTAGCATACTTTGTAGGACTAACTATATCGCCGTACCGCGTTTCGCTGGCTTCGTGATATAAGGCAATGGTAGCGACACGATCTGCATTGATATTACCGTTAAACTTTTTATTTTTTATGATTGCCAGTAAATGAGCAACAATAGCAACCTGGTGGGAATGTTCAGCAACGTTTTCAGGTTTTACACAAAACATTAATGCCCATCGTTTAATTAATGGCATTCTAAACATCCAGGCTAAAAAAGTGCTTTGTGTAGTCTTATGCTCAGTTGCCATTATTACTCCTCATGACTTTATTTGTTATGTTTTATTATTGACGGTAGTTTTTAAAAAAGTTTTCAATTTTCTCTATTGCTGGTACTAATTCATCTACATGTGGTAAGAATACTAAACGAAAGTAGTTTTTTTCCGCGATATTAAAAGCACTACCATGAACAACAAGTATTTTTTCTTGTTTTAATAAGTCTAAGACCATTTTTTCGTCATTAGTAATGTTGAATTTTTTCGCATCAACTTTAACAAATAAATATAAAGCTCCCATCGCAGGGTTACAGGATAACCCATCAATGTCATTAAGCATTTTATGAGCTAAATTGCGTTGTTTGATCAAACGACCGTCATCTTTTATCAATTCATTAATGCTCTGATAACCACCTAATGCTGTTTGAATGGCATGTTGGCAGGGAACGTTTGCACATAGTCTCATTGAAGATAAAATATTTAAACCTTCCAAAAAATCTTCAGCATGAATTTTGGGACCGGTTATCACCATCCAGCCAGCTCTAAAACCAGCAATCCGATAATTTTTTGAAAGACCACCCATAGTTATGACTAACACATCATTAGCTAAACTTGCTGTTGGTATATGTTTGGCTTCGTTATATAAAATTTTATCGTAAATCTCATCACTAAAAATAATTAATTGATGCTTTCTAGCTAAAGCGATAACTCCTTGAAGTATTTCTTCAGAATATACTGCTCCAGTTGGATTATTTGGATTGATCAATACAATAGCTTTAGTTTTGTTAGTGATTTTACTTTCAATATCAGCTAAATCTGGAAACCATTGATTTTCTTCATCACATCTATAATGAACAGGTTTTCCACCAGAAAGTGCAGTGGCTGCAGTCCATAAAGGATAATCTGGAGCAGGGATTAGTACTTCATCATCGTTATTTAATAAACCTTGCATAGCCATAACGATGAGTTCACTAACACCATTACCAATATAAATATCATCAATGCTGACATCTAGAATGCCATTTTGTTGAAAATATTGCATCACAGCGACACGTGCAGGGTAAATGCCTTTTGATTCACAATAACCTTGCGCTGTTGGAAGATTATGAATAACGTCTTTTAATATGTCATCAGGGGCTTCAAAACCAAATGGGGCTGGATTGCCAATATTTAGTTTTAAAATTTTATGCCCTTCGTCTTCTAATCGACGGGCTTCTGCTGCAATTTGTCCACGAATTTCGTAACAGACATTATTGAGCTTTGATGATTTTTTTACGCTTTTCATAATTTACTACTTTTGACGACTATCGGTTAATGGGCTATATCATTTATACAACACCATTGTTGCCAATTATCAATGTTTTTGAAACAGTTACTTGCAACTTTTTTATAGCTTTAATTGAAAATATCGATAATCTTGTTATTAAGAGGTCGAAAATAAACTAATTTAGGGGGAGTTATGCCATTACCACTGTTATGGATTGGTGCAGCAGCAGTATCAGCATTGGCTGTTAAAGGTTTATCTGATGATCGAAAGTCTCAACAAAGTAAGCGTGGCCGCTATCGTAAAGTTCAAACTTTATCTGATTTAGAGCGTCATGAATCACCTATTGCTATATATCCCTCTGATATGATGTCTACTGAGCAACTAGTAAGACCCGCCGTTGGCGCAATAGTTTGTTGTGGAATTGGGGGGGTGTTAGATCACACTGGTATTTGGGTAGATGATAATACTATCGTTGAATTAGACGGCGAGGGCTTGATTAAACCTATTTCAGTTAATCGATTTACTAAAGAACGTTCGGGTAAACAAATTTTTATGGCCTGTGACTCTAACGCAAAACCGTTAGCGTGTGAAAAGGCAGCTCAAAGAGCGTTAGAACAAATTTTTCAATTACGTGATTACCATGTTATTGACAATAATTGTCATCAATTTGTTTGGCAGTGTTTTAAATTAGGTGATGAGAATGTAACTACGTTTAAAGACTTAAACATAAACTTATCTAAAATGTTCAATAGAAAAATTTATTGGGACCTTTGTGATTGTTAAACTTAGTAATCATTATGACTAACCTTTTCAGTTATTGTTTGCGGGATAACTGTACTTTTATTATAAAAACATTAACATAGTTAGTATCTATTAAATAAAGATCATTTCTCCTTTGAAAATATTCATCAAATCATTTTTT
>JAGSHH010000079.1 GCA_023954655.1 Colwelliaceae bacterium | reverse complement strand
TCATTAGCAATGTTTGTAAAACTAGTTATTAATAATGTGATAAAAATTATTTTGAATGGTGCTTTCATTTTATTCCATGTTATTTATTTATTAAAAATTCTCTAATCGAATTAGATAACATCCAATGCTTCACTGAGTTTTTTGACACCGATAACTTCCATGCCTATAATTTTATCTTTTGGCATATTATTAAAAGGTACAATTGCACGCTTAAAACCGTGTTTAGCGGCTTCGTTAATTCGTTCTTGTCCACTGGGAACTGGGCGAATTTCTCCAGATAAACCGACTTCTCCAAAAACAACTAAATCTTGGGGTAGTGCTTTGTCTCTAAAACTCGAAACTAAGGCAAGAATTAAGGCTAAATCAACACTGGTTTCTGAAACTTTAACGCCACCAACAACATTCACGAATACGTCTTGGTCATTCATTTGTAAACCACCGTGACGATGCAATATAGCGAGTAACATCGATAATCTATTTTGATCTGCACCTACTGCAACACGCCGTGGGTTACCTAATGCAGAATGATCTACTAACGCTTGAATTTCTACAAGTAAAGGTCGTGTTCCCTCCCAAAGCACCATGACTATACTACCGGGAGTATTTTCTTCACTTCGAGATAAAAATATTGCTGATGGGTTTTTAACTTCTTTTAATCCGGTTCCCGTCATAGCGAAAACACCTAATTCATTAACTGCGCCGAATCTATTTTTATTACCTCTTAAAGTTCGATACCTTGAGTCTGTACTTCCTTCTAACATGATGGAACAATCAATGCAGTGCTCTAAAACTTTTGGTCCAGCTAAACTGCCATCTTTAGTGACATGTCCTACTAAAATCATTGCTACATGATGTTGTTTAGCAAACCGAGTTAAAAAAGCGGCAGCTTCTCTAACTTGAGAAACACTGCCCGGTGCTGATTGAATATCTGCCATGTGCATGACTTGAATAGAATCAATAACTACTATTTTAGGTTTTTCTTTTTCAGCAATATGACAAATATTTTCTACGCTGGTTTCTGAAAGAAGCTTTAATGAGTCAGCTTTCAAACCTAAACGTTTTGCACGCATTGCAACTTGTTGTAGTGATTCTTCACCTGTTATATATAAGGTTGACATTTGCTCTGATAATGCACACATCGTTTGTAATAATAATGTGCTTTTCCCCGCGCCTGGCTCACCGCCAATTAATATTGCGCTTCCTGGAACGATGCCACCACCTAATACTCGATCAAATTCAGCAAAACCAGAGGAAAACCTTGGTAATTCCGCAAGATCTATAGTGTCAAGAGTTTGAACTTCAGTGCTAACCATTCCTGAAAATCCAGAATATGTATTTGATTTTATTGGTGCTTTAGCCTGTCTAAACTCAGAAATAGTATTCCAAGCTTTACATTCATTACATTGACCTAACCAGCGTGAATGCTCAGCTCCGCAATCGGTGCAGACAAATGAAGTTTTGTTTTTTGCCATGTTTGACCTTTTAAGGGTATGGTTATTGCTTAAAGTTTAATAGAATATAAATATATGACATTTAAGAGAATCAATTTATAATGATTTAACTTAAATATAACATTTATTGTTGCCACTATTATAATAAAATTGAAGTGTGAATGACTAAGGATTTTTCAAAATATCAAGCTATTATCGATGAATTTCGAGGTAGAGTATTGTCTAATGATTTTGAAGCTGAATTTTCTATTGCTACAAAAAGCATTCTTAAAACGGAACGTTTTTTGTTAAAAATGGAATTAAAACGTTTAGCTAATCCTTGTACTCGTCTTATTGATTTAAGAGGCCATGTAGATGGCGAATGCCGAGCTTTTGAGCATGAGAATAGAACACACTATTTAGATGATATAGCGATTAAGGTTTTTGATGATGCATGTAATGATTATAATGGCTACACTTTTGGAGTATATGAAGCGGTTATGAATACGGAAAATAACTTTCGAGTTATTTACCAAAAAGAGAAAAACCAAACCAGTAGTCCTACTATTGTTAAAAAACCAAAAAAAGTGTTTGAAAAAACACAATATCCTGCTCAACTTTATAGTTTTGGCCCTTACTTTAATCGTTCAGAAGAAAGAATGAATTTTGCCATTCCGATTCAAATATACCTAAATGAAGAACAACCAATAGAAGCGACAAGCTCAGATATCAGTATTAATGGTTGTAAATTTCGATTTAATAAAATTGAAAATATAAAAGTCCGTCAATTAATAAATATCCGTTTTACAGGGTTAGAAGATGATTTTGAATTTGGTAATGAAGATCAATTTACTTATGAAGTTAGAAATATCCAAATAATTGATGGTTTGCAATTAGTTGGCCTTAGTCGAGTATATTCATCATCAGAAAATAAAGATGGATTTAGACAGTTTTTAAAAGGTTTTATACAAGGAAATAAACGTCGTTATAAAATTAATTTAGACAACACAATTAACGCACTTCAATCTAGAAGCTTTGAGCAATTTACTTTGCCTAAATCCAATGAATTACCTATTTTCATAGAAGATATTCAGGGGAAAATATCTCCTCGCTTTGCGTTAACTTCACATAACAATCAAAACATATTTCAATATTGGCAAGATGAGAAACGCCAATCAACTTTAAGTTATTTAGTTACCCCAGATCGTTTTTTACGTATTAAAAAGGCATCAATGTTGGGGAAATCTGTATTGGTATACAGTTTCATTCATATTAGCCAAGGTAAAATGTATTTTTATACTGCTGATAACATACAACTCGATGACGATTTAGAGTTTATGCAAAAGTTTTTGGGATTTGCAGCTTCAAAAGAGAGCTTCTCGATTACTCAATTAAACTTTTTAGAGTTAGATAATGAATTAGCTGATTCACCCCTTACATTGGCAAATACTCTTGCCAAAAAAGATGAATATCTAAACATGGTTACATCAGAAGATGTAAAAGATACGCTTTCTAAACTTACTTCTATCATTACAGCAAAGAGTATTACAGATAAAGATATTATCGCTTTTTATCAAAACTTATCATTTGAAAACATTAATACTAGTAAGTTAAAAAATTTCGGTCATAAACGTTTATTAGATGGTCAAAGTGTTGATGATGTAGGTATTAATTATAATAATCAGCGTCAAGAGCCTCGTTTTAAATATAAAACAGGGGTAGAGGTTGATGCTGAAGGGGTTATTTCTACAGGTATTTCTCATGATTTCTCTACTTCAGGTTTAAAAATTGAATTAGAAAAATCATCATTGTTAGTGAAAGGGAATATCGTAAATATTACCTTTCCGCAATTACAAAAAATCACATCATCATTTGATTTAAAAAGTTTACCTTATGAAGTTATGCGTGTTAACCGTTCTAAAACCGTTATCAATTTGCGTGTTTTTGTAGAAAAGCATCAGCATATTGGTCGAGCTTTTTTTAAAGCTTTGATTCAAAAGAATCGCGAAAAATTAACGCCCGATGAATATGCAATGTTAAGTCCTGGTTTAGCAAAGGCTTTGCGTAATATTTATAGCGGAAGTTTAAAAACAGTCGCGTTAATGATTCAAACTAGTGGCAGTCGATATAAAATTGAAACCATAACTACCAATGATAAAAACTCTCGTCTACTTTCTTATTGCAAACAGTTAAGTGATAGAAATCAACAATTTAATCTTTATCCGTTGCTAAATAATTTGCAAGCAACAAGTTTAATGAATACGACATTAAAGAAAATGCAAGCTGATGATAGCCCAGTGTCAGACATATTATATGTATCAATCAATCCTGAAAATGAAATGATAGATCAAGCTGTTACCACCAAACTCGATTCAGAATTGAGATCAGATACATTGAAAAAAATGTTTATCAAAAATGCTTTAAAGCGTGGTGAATTTTTCTGTTTACAGGTGGTTGTTTCTCGTACCGATGAACCTGATATGCAATATTTGAATCCTGAGCTTAGTTATATCAGTTCGTATGCTATACACAGAGGGAAACAATTAGAACAAGATATATGGAGTGTGTCTGGCATTGTTCAAATATTTGATATTACTCAAGAAGCTATTTTCAGGTATCAATTGATGAATGAGAAAGCTGCCAAAGACTAAATATTAAAGAATGACTAAAACGGTAAATTTTTTAGTCATTCTTTTTTGAATTTTAATAATCAAGCTTCTTAAAATTCGATTATGCTAACCAATGTATTAAACAGTCGAGCCCTGAAAAATTAATAGCACTATCTGCTTGTTTAAGTACGATTGGTTTAGCATGAAATGCAACACCAAAGTGTGCTGCATCCATCATAACTAAGTCATTGGCTCCATCACCCATAGCGACAGTTTGTTCAAAGGGGATTTGATATTGTTTTTGAAGCGAAAGTAAACAATCAGCTTTGGCTTGAGCATCAACGACATCACCCAATACTTTTCCCGTTAATTTGCCATCTATAATTTCTAAAATATTTGCGTGTGCTGAATCTAAATTTAGTAATTCTTTTAAATGTTCTGCAAAATATGTAAAACCACCAGATGCTATTGCTACTTTCCATTGATGTTTCTTCAATTCAGAAATCAATTTTTCTAAACCATTCATTAGAGGGATGTTTTTAGCAACATCAGATAAGATGCTCTCAGGAGAACCTGCTAGTTTTGATACCCTTTGATGTAAACTTTGGGCAAAATCTAATTCGCCTTGCATTGCTTGTTCAGTAACTGCAGCAACTTCTTCTCCTACACCTGCAAGTGCCGCTATTTCATCAATGCACTCAATTTCTATTGTGGTTGAGTCCATGTCCATCACTAAAACACCAGGTTGCTTTAGTTTTGGCGCATTTTTAATTAACGCTGTTTCAATGTTTTGCTCTAATGCATAGGTTGCTAGTTGCTCTTTTGAACTTTCAATATTTAAACATTGTACTGAAAATCTATAACTGACAAGTGAGTTACGTTGATTTACTGCTGTTATAGCGGTTATATCAAGTTGACATTTTTTTGTGATATCAAGTAACTGACTGAAGGATAGGTCACTAAAAGTGACAAGTTCGATATTCGAGACAGTTTTACTTTTTGATGAGCTAACGCTCACATTATTTCTGTTATTTAGTAGACATTGTTGCGAAGTTATTAAAGTAGTTTCGTTTAATTGACAAAGAATTGGAAAATTTTCAGGCGGCTGTTCTACTGAAATATGATCAGCTAAGGTTTTCGAGATAATATGATTTAATGGTATTTCGTTAACAGCAATTGACACAATAAAGCCCTATAAAAAATAAAAATTGATGATTTATTAGTCGAAAATGTAAATTATTTTCGCCTGATATTTAAAATATCAACAGAACCCTCTATAGTGTTACTAATGTTGTTATTTTAAAGCGGCTCTATGACTCAAGTGATAGCACGAACCGAACAGCCTTTATACCCTAAAATATCGTCGATTTATAATAAAATAATGCAATTAGCTATAGCTATTTTTTTGATCATTGTTTTAATGAATCTTTGGGTGTTTAGTTATGGTAGTAATCAACAGTCTATACAAAAACATTTTAATAGTATTAGTAAGCAATATTTAGCACAAATAACGAGTGCTACAAAAATTCTTATTAATAATAAAGAGAATGTTCAACAGTACTTTGATGACATCTCAAATCAGTTATGGATTAAAGATATTAGTTATTATGACCAGACAGGACAATTGATTATTGCTTCTGCTGACCATGCATCTGTTAATGATTTATTTGGAATATCAGTAAATAAAGCTAATCGAAGTAAGAAATATTCAACTTTTGTGCAAGAGTTGCATAGTGATAAATTACAAGGATATATTCGATTAACGGTAGAAAATAATTCGCTTACAGATGGAATAATAAATTCTTCAGCTCAGCAGTATGATCTAGTTCGACTGATGATGATATTAGCTGTTGTCGTTGGGTTCTTTTTAACAAGAGGCTTAAATCGGTTTAGCCGGCAAGGATTTCGTTTAGGTTATCCCAAATAATTCCTCTACATTCTTTTCAATAGCTTCTGATAGTAATTCTTTTGGCTCGCTTCTCAATTCAGCCAGTTTATCAAAAATATTAAGTAATCTAAGCGGGCTGTTACTTTCACCTTGCATACCAAATAAAGGCATTGAAGGAGCATCGGTTTCTAACATTAATGCTTCAATTGGAAAGCGTTTTACTGCTTTTATCGTTTTCTCTGCTCTTGGATAAGTAATTGTTCCTCCTATTCCTAATTTGTATCCTAAATCAATATAGGCTTTGCCTTGTTGATAACTTCCCGAAAAAGCATGAATAACACCAAATTTTTTAACAGGGGTCATTTTTAATTGTTGTAATATTTCTGGGTGTGTTCGTCTGTGGTGAATAATTAAAGGTAGGGCATATTTATTCGCCATATGAATATGAAATTCAAAAAATGATTGCTGTTTAGAAAGATTATTTTGTTCTTTTGCAATAACGCCATCTAAGCCAGTTTCGCCTATCGCTATTAATTTATTTTGTTGAGGTGCTATTGTTTGATCAAGTAATTCTAGATGGGTATTATCTAATCCATTTAGATACCAAGGGTGGATACCTAGACAAGAGAATAATTGACAATTTGTTTTATTTTTTTCTACAAGCTTAAGCAATAATTGCCAGTTTTTTGGTGATACAGCAGGGATAATCATTTTGTTGATATTTGCTAGTGAGCATAACTCTAATAACTTATCACGCTCGTTATCAAAATTAGAAAAATCGAGATGGCAATGGCTATCAGTAAAATTCATCAAAATTACTTCATTACAATATTTAAGTTAAATTATTGAGCTCAGTTTATTCTTTATACTTTAATGCTTTTTCTTTTAGTTTATCCATTTTATGAACTAAATCAAAATGTTGTACAAATTTCGGATCAAGATCTTGTTCTTTTAATAAACAGTTTGCCATATACACTGCTTGGCCGATACCTAATTTGTTTGATAGTAGCTTTGTAGGAGCATGATGCTTTAACACTGCTTCGATAAGATAATAAGGGAAGCTCCAAGTGTGCATTAAGTATGCACCTACCTGACTATGATCCGTAGAAAATATCCTTTGCTCTAACTCTATATCACCTGAAGTTCGAGCATTATTTGCAAAATATTTTAACGTAAGTGCTTTATCTATTTCAAATAGCACTAATTTACCAATGTCATGTAATAAACCTGACAATAAAGTATCTTGTTTTAGATCTGGAGAAACTAGTGAGGCAGCGAGTCGAGCAGTTGCTAAACAATGTTTCTGTTCATCAATTAATGAAAAATTTGGAATATCTGGTTGATATGAAAACATTTCTGCAGTCATCACGATACAACTTAAGGTATCTACACCTAGCTTAGTAATCGCTTCTGCAATTGATGTTAAAGGTTTATCAGTTTGGCCAAAAATATTATTGGCTGATTGAATAACTTTAGCTGCAAGTGCAGGATCTTGAGTAATGATATCAGCAATTTTATCTGAATCAGTATTTGCATTCTTTAAAATAGCATTTAACTGCATGTAAACTTTTGGTGGACTGGGTAATGCTTTCACTTTTGCAACAGATTTTACAATGATATCCTTCGTAATAACTTTATGGTTTTTTTGGAAAGATAGTACCGTATTGATTATATCTAATGGCTCTATCGGGTGAGAAAAAACGTAGTGTGCTATTTGGTTTATTTCTTGGACTTCATTTCCGATACAAGCAATGCGAATTAATTTAGGAAACTTAATGCTTATAGCTTTTAGTAAGTTTGTTACTGATGTTTTTGCTAAACCATCAGCAACTAAAACAACATCAAAGCTATTTTTTTTTATTAACTTTAATCCAATTAAAGGATCAGTAACGCAAGCTGTTTTACAGAGCTGCTGTTTTAATAATTCATCAATTGAATCTAGCGAATTGTCACTATTATCAATAAGTAAAACTTTCATTAAATTTCCTTCACTTCGAGCAAAAATTACATACGTTCCATTACTTCAATGCCTAAAATATCTAAACCTTTTTTTAGGGTATTTGATACTTGTGCACATAAAGCTAAACGTGTTTGTTTTGCTTGTTTTTCAATTCCGTCTTTTAATATTGGGCAAGCTTCATAAAAGCTCATATACAAGCTCGCTAACTCATAGAGATAATTACATAATAAGTTTGGAGTACACTCATTAATTACTGCATCTATAACATCTTCAAGCTGCAGTAGTTTCAATGCTAATGCTTTTTCTTGAGGTTCTACTAAATTGAATGTCTTGTCAAATTCATGTTGATTAACATTTGCTTTAGAGAATATGCTTTGAATACGTGAATAAGCATATTGCAAATAAGGAGCAGTAGCTCCTTCAAAACTTAACATTGTTTTCCAATTAAAAATGTAATCACTGGTACGGTTTTTTGATAAATCAGCAAACTTAACTGCACCAATGCCAACTTTTTGTGCGACCTCGGTAAGTTTTTCGTCTGAATAATCAGGATTTTTCTCTGAGATGACATCTTTGGCTCGCACTACTGCTTCATCAAGTAATTCGGCTAATTTTATTGTGCCACCGCTACGTGTTTTAAATGGCTTGCCATCATTACCCATCATCATGCCAAAAGGGCAGTGATGATAACTAACATTTTCAGGTAAAAATTCTGCTTTACGTGCCACAATTTCTACTTGTTTAAAATGAAGAGCTTGTCGAGCATCAGTAAAAATAATAATACGGTCAGCATTTAAATCATTACTGCGGTAACGACATGCTGACAAATCTGTGGTGGCATATAAATAACCGCCGCCTGACTTTTGCACAATAAATACTGATGGCTCGCCATCTTTATTGGCCATTTCATCAATAAATACTACCTTTGCCCCTTGATCTTCAACGGCAATGTTTTTTGCCATTAAGTCATCAATAACATTAGAAAGGTCAGGGTTATAGGCACTTTCACCCATAATATCTTCACGTGTTAAAGTAACATTTAATTTTTCATATATTTCTTCACTGTGAGCAATAGAAATATCAATAAATTGCTGCCATAACGTTGCGCATTCTACGTCGCCACTTTGTAGTCTCACTACATAATCACGAGCTCTATCTGCAAAGCCTTCTTCATCGTCAAAGCGTACTTTGGCTTCACGGTAAAAGTTTTCTAAGTCAGCAAGTGCAGTTTCTGCAACTTCATTCGCTTGTAATTTATCACTTAAGTGTGCGAGCAACATGCCAAATTGTGTGCCCCAATCACCCATATGATTTTGACGTATTACTTTATCACCTCGAAACTCAAGTGCTCGTACAACCGCATCGCCTATAATGGTTGAACGTAAATGTCCAACATGCATTTCTTTGGCAAGGTTAGGTGCAGAGTAATCAACGACTACATTTTGAGCTTTGTCAGTGGCATTATAACCACGCTGGCTAACACCGAGGTTTTTATCGTCGGCAATCGTTGATAATTGAGAGGCTAACCAAACTTTATCAAGATGAATATTTATAAAACCAGGTCCTGCTAATTCTACTTTGTCAGCTATTCCAACAAGATCTAAATGTTCTACAACTTTTTTTGCCAGTTCTCTTGGATTCGTTTTTAACCTTTTTGCTGCTCCCATCACACCATTGGCTTGATAATCACCGAAGTTTGCTCGATTCGAAATACTCACTGCAGGATTAGTATCTGCTGGTAGCCCTGCAGCAACCATAGCGGCTGAAACTTTTTCGGAAAGTAATTGTTTAATATTCATAATGTATAATCTTTTAACTTTTATAGTAACCAATTCTTAGTTCATTTATTTTTAAACTAGATTGGATTTTGGCAAAGCCGTCGAGTAATTTTATCAGGGAGCATAGAGTATCTATGTGACTTGGTAAAATTACGCAGACAATGCCGCTAAAATTCTATATAGAAAGCAAAATTAGTGCTCTCGTGTTTGATGAAACGTAATATCAGGATGACGTTCTTGAGCCAAATTCAAATTCACCATTGTTGGAGCAATATAAGTTAAATTATCACCTCCATCCAATGCTAAATAATCAAATGCTTTTTTCTGAAATTGCTCTAATGTTCTTTCATCATCACATGTACACCATCGGGCAGTTGCCACGCTGATGGGTTCGTAAATCGCATCGACGTTGTACTCTGTCTTTAATCGCTGTACAACCACTTCAAACTGAAGAACACCAACCGCACCAACAATCATATCGTTATTCATTAATGGCCTGAATACCTGAACGGCACCTTCTTCCGAAAGTTGGATTAAGCCTTTTTGAAGTTGTTTCGCTTTTAAAGGATCTCGTAAACGAATACGTCGGAACATTTCAGGGGCAAAGTTTGGAATACCGCTAAATTTCATTTCTTCGCCAGCAGTAAAAGTGTCACCAATTTGAATACTACCGTGATTATGTAAACCGATAATATCTCCCGCGAAAGCTTGTTCTACGTTTGAGCGATCGCCGGCCATAAAGGTAACAGCATCGGCAATTTTGACATCTTTACCAATTCGTACTTGACGCATTTTCATGCCTTTCTCGTATTTCCCTGAGCATATACGCATAAACGCAATGCGGTCTCGATGTTTAGGGTCCATGTTAGCTTGGATTTTAAAAACAAAGCCTGAGAATTTTTCCTCAGTAGCAACTACTTCACGAGTATTGGTTTTACGAGGCAATGGCTTAGGAGCCCATTTCGTTAAACCGTCGAGCATATGGTCAACACCAAAGTTACCTAATGCAGTACCAAAAAATACTGGAGAAAGTTCACCTGCTAAAAATTCGTCTAAATTAAATTCATGAGATGCGCCAATAACAAGCTCTAACTCATCTCGTAAATCATCTGCGTAATGGCCTAAAACTGTATCCAATTCCGGGTTATTCAACCCTTTAATAACACGCTTTTCTTGTATGGTGTGACCTTGGCCTGTTTGGTATAAAAATGTTTCGTCAGTTAAAATATTATAAACGCCTTTAAATTCTTTACCCATACCAATAGGCCAAGTAATTGGTGAGCATTTTATTTTTAAAATATCTTCGACTTCGTCCATTACTTCCATTGGATCACGTACATCACGATCCATTTTATTCATAAAGGTAATGATAGGAGTATCACGAAGGCGAGTTACTTCCATTAACTTAATGGTTCGAGCTTCAACACCTTTAGCAACATCAATGACCATTAAACATGAATCAACGGCAGTTAATGTTCGATAAGTATCTTCAGAGAAATCTTCATGGCCGGGAGTATCTAAAAGGTTGACTAGGCAATTGTCATAAGGAAACTGCATTACAGACGTGGTAATTGAAATACCGCGATCTTTCTCCATTTCCATCCAATCTGACTTTGCATGTTGGCCTGATTTCTTACCTTTCACAGTACCTGCTTTTTGTAAAGCTTGACCAAAAAGTAATACTTTTTCAGTAATCGTAGTTTTACCCGCATCAGGGTGAGAAATGATCGCAAACGTTCTACGTAAGTCGACTTCCTGCTGTTGTAACGACATGCAAAATACCTGTTTATGATTTTAAATAAATTAAAGCGAATTTTTAGAGCGCAACATTATATCGAAAACATCGCTTTTAGGCAGCAATAATCTGCCTTTTACAGTGATTTTTTTTATTTAATAATAAATGTTTCATTATATGATTGACATTTATGATTACAAGTGTAATTCTTTTGTTCGATTACGGTTGTAATCAATAGGTGGTTTTTAATTTAGTCACTATTTGATAAAGATGATGGGGTTATAGTTGTGGAAAGTAATGTTGATATTAGTAATGCAGAATTTGAAGTACTTGATGCACTTTGGCAGCAATATCCTGCCACAGCTAATGAAATTGTTGAACGATTAAATCAAGGAAAGCAATGGCATGATAAAACTGTGAAAACATTGCTTAATCGCTTAGTGAAAAAAGAGGCGATTAGTTTTGAAAAAGAACAAAGGCGCTATTTATATTTTCCATTGGTTGAACGTGAAGCTTATACCCAATATGAAAGCCAAAGCCTTATTGAACGTATGTTTAGCGGTAGAGTTTCTCCTTTAATTGCTGGCTTTGCTAAAAATAAAAACCTACAAAAAGATGATATTGAGGAACTAAAGCAAATCATTTCATCGTGGGAACATGAAAATATAGGTGAAGGCGATGACTGATTTTTTAATCACATGGCTTGTGCCATTAACCATTATATTATCGATAGTATTAGTGTCTCATCGCTTTTTGCTCAATAAATTAGGTGTAATTCAAGTTTATTTTCTATGGCTATGTGTACCGCTAGGGCTAGTTTTATATAGTTTACCATTACCTTGGGTGAATAATTACCAATTTGCGGATGAAAAAATTCAGCAATTCATTGTTGTGCCAACTCAAACTATTCAACAGCAATTTACTATTGAGTGGCTTATTGCTTGTTGGGCATTAATTAGTACATTAATGCTAGTTTATTGGCTTCTTTCTCACATTCAATTTTTAAGAAAAACTACATTATACAAATTTGAGCAAGACAAGTTACCGGTTACATTACCTGCAAAGTTATCTGTATATCAAAGTGCACACGCATATAGCCCAATGATTATCGGTGTAATTAACCAAAAATTATTATTACCAGAAGAATTTACTGCTTTGTATAACGAAGAGCAGCAAAAGTTGATTCTGGAACATGAAATTTGTCATTTTGATCGCAATGACATTTATTGGAACCTTATCGCATTTTCTTTATTAGCGTTATTTTGGTTTCACCCCTTGGTTTGGTTGGCGTATTTTCGTTTTCGACGTGACCAAGAAATTTCCTGTGATCATATTGTTTTGGCGCGAAAACAATTAGCTAGCAGGATTAATTATAGTAGAGCATTGCTTGTGGCAGCTGAAACATCGCCACCATTAGCTTTTGCTCAACTTTCTTTTAAAAAGTATGGAGATAAAGAGATCATGTTTGAACGTATAAAACATATTAAAACTCTGAATAAAGTGTCAAAAACTAGTGTAGCTTTTGCGTCATTATTATCAGTAACGCTGTTATCTGGATTAAGCTATGCTGGCAATGTAGGTTTTGATGGAAATATAGAGGGTGATCAAGTTGAAAAACATCGAACACCACCTAAACACAAAGTTAGTGCAAAACCTATTGTGCGTATAGAGCCAAAATATCCGATTAAAGCGGCTGCTGAAAAGATTGAAGGTTCAGTTGTCTTAAGGTTTGATATAAAAAAAGATGGTAAGGTGGCAAATGTTGCTGTGATGAATGGCATTCCTGCATATGTATTCGATCAAGTTGCTGTAGAAGCGTTAAAGCAGTGGAAATATGATCCTCATGGCCAAGAACATCGAAATCAATTAGTACAACTTGATTTTAGAATAGATGAAAACTCTACTTTTGAAGATGTGAATCTTATTGAAAAGATAAAAGTAACTCAATAGGTTTATTTATCTGGGATAATAGGCCTCGTGATAAATGCTAGGCCTATTAATAATGCTAATTTATAATTTTTTTTCCATCACAATAGCATCTTCATAACCAAAACCGACAGCACTTGGATAGTAACCTGTTCTTCTTGCTATTTCTGAATAACCTGAGTTGATGTACATCATCAAAGCTGAAATGTTTTTTGCCCTGACTTCGAGTAATAACTTTTCGGCTCCGAGTACTTTAGCTTCATGATTATAATGATTAAGTAGATATTTACCGTAACCATTTCCTTGGTAGGTAGATGATACACAAATATCCATTAACGTTGCTTCGCCTATGACATGCTCACCAATATAAAAGCCAATTAAATTGTTATCATCAATAAGGTAATAGCCAAAATAACGCCCGCCAATGCAGCTTTTGAATGTTTTTTCACTCCATGGGTGAGAATGACAGTCGTTTTCGATAGTCATTAACTGAGTAACATCCTCAAGTGTAATAGGGAAAAATTTAAGAGTCATATAAAATACTTAAGGGATTAAATTATGTTGAATGAATATTTGCAATAGTTTTCTTTTAATTGAAAGTGATTCAGTAATTGATTGGATACTTGGCGTTGTTAGAATGTTTTTATCAAAGGTAATATTGTCGTTATCAACAAATTGCCAATTAAATAGCCCTAAATTAATATG
>JAGSHH010000062.1 GCA_023954655.1 Colwelliaceae bacterium | reverse complement strand
GGCGGTATTAAAACCGAACAAGACGCCAAAGAAATATTGATGATGGGTGCAGACAAGATATCGATTAACTCCCCTGCTCTAAGAGATCCTACATTAATTTCACGATTAGCTGATGTTTTTGGGCAACAATGTATCGTTGTTGGAATTGATAGCTTTTATGACAAAGAGACAGGCCTATATCAAGTCTATCAATTTACCGGAGATGAAAGTAAAACCCAACAAACTAAATGGACAACATTTGATTGGATAAAGGAAGTACAAAGTCGCGGGGCTGGTGAGATAGTATTAAATTGTATGAATCAAGATGGCGTTAGACAAGGCTACGACATCGTACAATTAATGAAAGCTCGTGAAGTATGTAATGTGCCTTTAATTGCTTCTGGCGGTGCTGGTGAAATACAGCACTTTACCGATGTATTCCAAAAAGCCGATGTCGACGGTGCCTTAGCCGCAAGTGTATTTCACAAAGGTATAATTCCTATGGATACATTAAAACAAACATTAAAAGAGAATAAAGTAGAGATCAGATTATGTTAGTAACAAATGAAAATATCCATGAATTAGCATGGGATAAAATGGACAACCTGATCCCGGCAATTATTCAGCATCATAAAACTGGCGCTGTTCTCATGCAAGGTTATATGAACCAATCTTCATTAGAGCAGACTCTTAAAACGACTAAAGCAACTTTTTATAGTCGTTCAAAACAAGATTTATGGGTGAAAGGTGAAACATCTGGCAACTTTCTAAATGTGAAACAAGTCGTTGCGGATTGTGATAAAGACAGCTTATTAATTGCTTGTGAACCAATAGGTCCAAGTTGTCATTTAGGTACTGAATCATGTTTTCCTGAGCAAAAACTTACACAACAAAACTTTTTAAGCCAACTTGAAGAAGTAATAGCAAGTCGTAAAAATGAGGCTCCTGAAGATAGCTATACCGCCCATTTATTTTCACGCGGCACGACAAAAATGGCACAAAAAGTAGGTGAAGAAGGTGTTGAAGTTGCACTGGCGGCGGTAGCTGAAACTAAAGAAGACTTGTTAGGTGAGTGTGCTGACTTGTTTTATCACACCCTTGTTTTACTTCAAGATCAAAACATTGAAATGGCTGAAGTGATGGAAGTATTGCAGAATCGTCATAACAAATAACCGTAACAGTCATTTTTAATAGTTTTGTTTCTAAAAGGTATCTACAGAAAAATTTGAGATGCCTTTTCTATATTGAAAGCTATAATTTAAGCAATACGACAGGAACTTTTAAGCACATTTAAAACAAACTAGGTTATATTATGGCAAGGTATTTCCCAAACAACTTTTCAGTTTTTATTTTACTTCTAATAATACACTGTCTACTAGCTCCACTTACTAGCCGATCAGAACAAATACCCATCTATATTCGTGACGATGTTTATTATGATTACTTAAAGTTTATAGATGGAAAAGACATTTTAGAGATTCAAGATTTTTCTGGTAGAACAATGCGTCGTGATGTTGTGGATATGATCCTTGCCCAACAAGCTTTAAAGTTAGGTGGCTTTGAGCATTCTTTTGAATATTTTCCGGGAAAACTTAATTTTCGAAATACTAAATTACTTGAAGCTGGAAAACTACTCATCAGTTTCGATTCTTATTGGTCTCCAGATGCGCTTGCTCTAAAAGAGTTAGTTCACATTTCTCTTCCAGTTATTAGAAAAGGAGAGTATGTGGCAGCTATATATACTAGCCCAACAAATAAGGCGGTTTTAGCAATAAATGAATTAAGTGATTTAAAAAACTTTACCGCAGTAACAACTCCTAAGTGGCGAACAGATTGGAGAATTCTAAAAGGCTTACCAATCAAAGAACTGATACAAGAAGATGAATGGTTAAGTATGGCTCGTATGGTAGATTTAAAGTGGGTTGATTTTATATTAATGGCTTTTCACTCAACACCCGACCAATCATTTACTTTAGGAAATATTCACCTAGTTCCTGTTAAAAATATTGCCATAGATATGAAAGATAGCCGTCACTTTGTCATCAGTAAAAAGCACCCCCTTGGTTCAGAAGCAATTAAAGCAATAAATATCGGTTTAACACAGTTAAGAATAGAAAAACGAATATCTGAAGCTTACCAACAAGCAGGTTTTTTTATTGACAAAAGCAAAGTAAAAATCATCAACAATTAAGAGATTTTCTTAATAAAAACTTAACATAAACATAAAAAATTATTGAATATTTATTAACAAATCTGTAATATACGCGCCCTACTATCTATGGATACATTCAAAACAGCTAAGGAATAGCAATGTTTAAATATTGGTCCCTTAAAAAATACGGCACAAAACTGCTGCCTTATCTTGAAAAAAAATTTGGTAAACGTGACTTTTATACCTCATCTCAAATTAGAACAATCGTTTACCAGAAAGACTTTAACCCTAATTATTTACCATTAGGTTATATTTTATTTCTTGATCCTAAAGAAATACAACAAGCCTTTCATGTTGAATTTCCTCAAATCAATATCGTTGAATATAAACAGGAAATCTTAGATTATTTAGATAAAAGAAGTTATCAAGGTTACTTACAAATATTGGAACGCGCTGCAGCTTAGTTTCAGACTTTCTACCTGTACAAATTAAAATAAACATGGTCAAATAAAATAACTTTATTAAACCATGTTTTTTTATGTCTAACCCTAATGTCTGGCAAGTCAAATCATTCAATCAATTAACACTTGATGAATTATACGATGCATTAAAATTGCGTATTGATGTTTTTGTTGTAGAGCAAACTTGCTATTACCCTGATCTGGATAATCTAGATCGTCACCCTGAAACCCTTCATGTTTTTAAGTATAATAATAATTGTGAAATGATTGCTTACCTGAGGATATTACCAAAAGGTCAATGTTATAAAGAACATCCAGCTATTGGTCGTGTGATTATTGCAGAAACCGCCAGAGGCTCTGGTTTAGCTCATGAACTTATCGCTGAATCTATTAAAATTTGCCACAAACGTTTCCCTAACCAAACAATAAAAATATCCGCACAAGAGCATTTAGAAAAATTTTATAGCCGCCATGGGTTTACTAAATGCTCTGAAATGTACTTGGAAGATGGCATCCCACATATTTCAATGTTAGAAACATCCTAAATAAAAATAGACATTTATAACTCAACAGATGTCTAAACCAAAATAAATAAACGAATATTTTCAATTGCTAAAACAGCTATTGTAATAAAGCTCGACATCATTCCTAAAAATCGAAATTGACTAGGGCCAGTTGATGTTGTGATCGCGATACTATGTAAGATTCGGCCAATGAAAAATGCTGAGCCAGCAATATGTAATAGAAGTAATGCACTACCATTTATTTCAGCACAAGCCAGTAGTAAAAATGTAATTGGTGTATATTCTGCAAAGTTTCCATGTACTCTAATTGCCTGCGCTAACGGTTCATGACCACCATCACCTATTCCAGTTTTAAACCGATATCGTAATTTTATTATACGAATAGCTAATACTATATAAAGTAAGCCCAAAAGTGATAGGTATAAGCCAGTAATTGATAGGTTAATCATATTATTATCCGAAACTATTTAATGAATAAAAACTAAAAAACATAGTCTACTAGATTTATTGGGATAAATAAGAGGAATATGTGAGGGAATTAGGTTAAAAGTGACAAAACATATCATCCGGTTAATATGTTTCATAAAAAAAGCCAACAATTAAAATTGTTGGCTTTTAGGTATGAATCTTTATGTTGCTTAATGCGCAACTACAACACTCAGTATTTAACCTAATTTTTCAGCAAGTAAAGCACTTACTTGATCTACAGGTTGTGTGCCATCTATCGTTAAGTAAGAACATGCACCTGAATTTGCTTCTGTTTGGTAATAATCAACTAAAGGCTTAGTTTGTTCATGATAAATGCCTAAACGTTTACGAACTGTTGCTTCTTCATCATCAGGGCGAATAGATAATTCTTCGCCTGTATCATCATCTATACCATCTTCTTTAGGCGGATTATAAACGATATGGTAAACACGGCCTGAACCAGCATGAACACGACGACCGCCCATACGCTCAACAATTACTTCATCTGGTACATCAAACTCAATAACACTATCAACAGATACACCGTTTTCTTTCATAGCATCCGCTTGAGGAATGGTACGAGGAAAACCATCTAGTAAAAACCCAGCTTTACAATCATCTTGCGAAATACGTTCTTTTACTAAGCCAATAATCAATTCGTCAGATACTAACTGGCCAGCATCCATTACAGCTTTAGCTTTTTGACCTAACTCCGTACCAGCCTTAATTGCTGCACGAAGCATGTCCCCAGTAGATATTTGTGGAATGCCAAATTTAGCCATTAAAAATTGTGCTTGAGTACCTTTACCTGCGCCCGGAGCACCTAACAAAATAATCCGCATAGAATGTTGCCCTATATGTTTAATATACTTATTTGGCTGTTAAACTGACATGGCTCTTTTTCTTGTTTTTTAAGAGCTAATTAAACAGCCAAAGAAGTATGTAATATTGTTTAATCAAAGTTGCCACACTATACATATTCACTGGTTGTCAAACAAGTATCATTTCATGCTATACAACAAAAAAGGGGCAAAAATGCCCCTTTTTTATACTAAAGTCTAATCAAACAAATGTTTGAATATTCAATATCAAACTGATGTATATTTCTTATTTAGTTAAACTCAACATTAATTTATTTAAACGACCAACAAAACTAGCTGGATCTTTTAAACTTCCTCGCTCTGCAAGCATCGCTTGTTCAAATAAAACTTCTGTCCACTGATTGAATTTTTCATCGTCAGTTTCATCAGCAACATGTTTTACTAATTCATGTTCAGCGTTGATTTCAAAGATTGGCAATGAATCTGGAACCTCTTGACCAACTGACTGCATTAACTTCATCATTTGGCTACTCATGTCATGCTCATCAGCAACAATACACGCAGGTGAATCTGTTAAACGTTGTGACAATTTCACATCTTTCACTTTACCTTCTAATGAGGCTTTAATGCGAGTCACAACAGAGTCAAACTCTTGCTCTAGTTTTTCTTGAGCTTCTTTAGTTTCAGCATCATCCATATCACCCAGATCTAGCCCACCACGAGTCACTGATTGTAATTGCTTACCGCCTACTTCAGTTAAATGACTTACTAGCCATTCATCAATTCGATCAGACATTAATAAAACTTCTATGCCTTTTTTACGGAACACTTCTAAATGAGGACTGTTTTTAGCGGCTTCAAAACTGTCAGCAACGACATAATAAATTTTATCTTGCCCTTCTTTCATACGCTCTACATATTCAGGAATAGAAACACTCTGAACAGCTGTATCACTATCAGTTGAAGCAAAACGTAATAAATTAGCAACTTGCTCTTTGTTAGCGTGATCTTCTGCTGGGCCTTCTTTTAGTACTTGACCAAATTCATTCCAGAAAACTTGATATTGTTCTTTGTCTTTTTTACCCAGTTTCTCAAGCATTTTAAGTACACGTTTAGTACAGCCTTTACGAATAGCTTGAGTGATTTTATTATCTTGCAAGATTTCACGAGATACGTTAAGTGGTAAATCATTTGAATCTAATAAACCTTTCACAAAACGCAAATACGTTGGCATAAACTGTTCAGCGTCATCCATAATAAATACACGTTGTACGAACAATTTTAAACCGTGTTGCTTTTCACGGTTATGCATATCAAATGGCGCTTTACTTGGAATATAAAGTAATGAAGTATATTCAGTTTTTCCTTCAACTTTGTTGTGTTCCCATAATAACGGGTCACCAAAGTCATGAGAAACATGCTTGTAAAACTCTTTGTATTCTTCATCAGATACTTCTGACTTTTCACGTGTCCAAAGAGCTGTAGCTTTGTTTACTGCTTCCCATAAAGCTGGAACTGCGTCTTTAGCTTCAATAGCTGGAGCTGTTACATTACCTTCTTCATCTTTTACTTCATCAACTGCTTCAACCGCTGCAACTTCTGGAGTAAGCATTTCAACTGATACAGAGATATGATCAGAATATTTAGTCACAATAGATTTAAGTTTCCAATCATCAGCAAACTCTGACTCATCTTCTTTTAAGTGAAGAATGATATCAGTGCCACGATTCGCTTTTTCAATTTTAGCCGTAGTGAATTCACCCTCACCCGCTGAATTCCATTCAACACCTTCACTAGCACTCACACCAGCAGCTCTTGAACGAACAGTAACGCTATCAGCAACTATAAAAGCAGAATAAAAACCAACACCAAACTGACCTATTAATTGTGAATCAGATGCTTGATCACCAGAAAGTTGTGAGAAAAACTCAGCTGTACCAGACTTAGCAATAGTTCCCAAATGCTCCACGATTTGGTCATGTGTCATACCAATACCATTATCTGAAATGGTAATAGTATTATTTTCTTTATCACAACTTACTCGAACACGTAAATCACCATCACCTTCATAAAGGTCTGCTTCAGAAAGCGCTTTAAAACGTAACTTATCTGCTGCATCAGCCGCATTCGAGACTAACTCACGTAAGAAAATCTCTTTATTTGAATACAATGAGTGGATCATTAATTGAAGTAACTGCTTTACTTCAGTTTGAAAACCATGAACTTCTTTTTGGCCAGTTTCTGACATGTGACAAACTTCCTACATTAACTATTTAAAACGATTGGTTTATCGCGCATATATGAATATACGCGTTGATAGTTAACATGTGGGGTTAAGGAATTTTATTTCAAGGGAAAATAAATAACTATATAAACCTATCATCAATAATTATAATTTTTACGACCTGAAAGTGCATGTGAAAGTGTATTACCATCAACATATTCAAGCTCTCCACCTACGGGAACACCATGAGCAATTCGAGAAATATTAACCTGATGTTTTTTAGCAAGTTCAGCAATAAAATGAGCCGTTGCTTCACCTTCAACTGTAGGATTAGTTGCTAAGATCACTTCTTTAAATTGCTTTTTATCTAATTGGTGTTCAAGAATATCCAATCCTAAATCATCAGGACCTATTCCATCGAGTGGAGATAAATGTCCCATCAAAATAAAATACAAGCCTTGAAATTCTCCCGTTTGCTCTATTGCAATAACATCAGCAGGTGTTTCAACAATGCATAACTGTTCACTTAATTGTCGTTTCGGGCTCAAGCAAATGTCACAAAGCTCTGCTTCAGTAAATGTACGACATTGTTTGCAATGACCAATATTATCCATTGCTTTCGCTAAAGACTCAGCCAATTTTTTTCCGCCAATACGATTTCTTTCAAGTAAATGAAACGCCATACGCTGGGCTGATTTAGCACCAACTCCAGGTAAACATTTAAATGAATTAATAAGCTCTTGAACAAGTGGACTGAATTTCATGGGGGACATCAAACTTTAATTATTGTGGCGACAGTCTAACTGAATTTATCAGAAAAATTAATCTAAGAACTATATTTTGATATTTAAAAATAGAACAGAATATCAATCAAGACCGTGAAGTTGATAATGAACAGCTTCACTCCTAACAGCAATATCTTGTTTGACATAAATTATCAAAAACTCAAAGAAAAAATTATTGAGATGACCATATTTCAGATACAACGCACTGCTTATCAATTATTATTTTACCTTCAAATACGTCGCCTTGATTAATAATACCAACACCTTTAGGTGTACCTGTCATAACAATATCCCCATCATCTAAGGTCATAAAAGTTTGTAATTCTTGTAAGATTTCATTGGGCTTGAACATCATTAGCTCAACACCGCCTTGCTGAATAATTTTTTCATTAATTGTTAATTGTAATTGCAGATCAGGTTGAACAGCATCAATAAGAACAAATTTACTAAATACTGCTGAGCCATCAAATGCTTTTGCACGCTCCCAAGGTAAACCTTTGGCTTTTAATTTACTTTGTAAACTTCTTTTTGTTAGATCTAAGCCAAATCCAACCGCAGAAAATCGACCTTCTTGATAAACAAAGCAAATTTCTCCTTCATAATGTAATTGCTCGTGATGATATGAAATTAATTGTGAGGTAATCGAAGAATTAGGCTTTAAAAACACCACCATTTCATCAGGAACTTCATTCCCTAGTTCAGCAATATGTTCAACATAATTTCGGCCAATACAAATAATTTTATTAGGGGTTACCTTTTGACTATCAACAATAACGCTATTCATTACCTTTTCTCTGTTGGTAAAATAAAAAACATACTATATGTTATTTTTCAAAAACTTAAAGGATAAGATTACATTCAAAACAACTATTTATTACAGTCTATGTTGGCTTTGTTATTTTGTATAGGTTAAATAGAAATCCTAATGTTTAATTATCTTCGCGATCTGATAAAACAGATAATATTAATTTAATAAATTAGGATATGATAATAAACCTACGATTATTATAAATTATACTTATATGTTACTAAACATTGTTATCACCCTAGTGTTATTAATGATCACGACATTGGTGCTTTCTCGAATTTTTTCATTACCTAAAAATATTTGGGTTTTATTTTTAACGCAACCACTTGTGATGGCAGCTTCTCCTGTAATCGTTTTCATTGGAGGGATATTATCCGCTGAAATGGCAAACGATCCTTCTTTAGCAACATTACCTGTAACAGTAATGATTTTAGGAGTGGCAACAGCTGCAATACCTGCCGCCCTTTTAGCTAAAAAACTTGGTAGAAAACTTGCCACCTATAGCGGATTTTCACTGGGGTTAATTGGTTGCTTTATTGCCGTGATTGCTACTCAACAAGCCAATTTTAAATTATTTACACTCGCGAGTTTATTCTTCGGAATGAGTACTGCCTTTATTCAACAATTACGTTTTGCAGCCATTGAAAGTGCAAAAGATGAAAATGAAATACCTACGGTATTGTCTATATTAATGCTCAGCGGCATATTCTCTGCGTTTTTAGGCCCTGAAATAGCCGTAGTGGCCAAAGACTGGATAAAATCTCCTTATGGCTATACAGGATCATTTGTTTTTATTGGTGCTCTTAACTTAGTTGCTATGGTGATTTTACTAGGTTTTAAAAACCCAGATATTCAACAACAGCAACAAAAAGGTGAGGTACGTCCTTTAACACAAATAGTTAAGCAGCCTATTTTTCTCATTTCAATACTCACAGCTGCAATTGGTTTCGCACTAATGAGTTATTTAATGACTGCTACTCCGTTAAGTATGCATCATGTTCATGGTCATAGTTTAATGGACACTAAATGGGTTATTCAAAGTCATATTGCAGCCATGTTCATTCCTTCATTTTTTACTGGTTGGTTAGTCAAAAAAATTGGTTTAAAAAACTTATTATTACTTGGAACACTTATTTATAGTTTTGTGGTAATCATTGCGTTTTCTGGAGAACAAGTCGTTCATTACTGGTGGGCATTATTACTATTAGGGATAGGCTGGAATTTTCTCTTTTTAACAGGAACAACTTTACTTCCACAAAGTTATAACCCGAGTGAACGTCATAAAGTACAGGCTATTAATGATTTTATTATTTTTGGTTTTCAAGCGACAGCATCGCTACTAGCTGGCTGGATGTTATTTAAAGCAGGTTGGCATGGTGTTGTTGTTTCAAGTATTCCATTTATTGTCATTTTGTATGGCGTAACTTGGTTTTATTATCGTGATCCCAAAAAGAAGAAAACTAAAGGTTAGTGAATTTATCTTATTAAATAAATTCACTAAGCACTTTAAAAAGCATATATTGCTCTGTAGGCTTTGGTATATGTGAGTTAAAGCCATTTTTTAAATAATGCTCAACATCATCTTTCATAACATTAGCAGTCAGTGCAACAATAGGAGTAACTTTATCTGTGGCTCTAATATGCTGACATGCACTAATACCATCTAGTAATGGCATTTGAATATCCATAAAAATAAAATCAGGTGATTGTTCATCATGGTATTCAATTGCTTCCACACCATTATTTGCAATAACGACCTTTGCTTTGCATGGCGCTAGCATTGTCTTAATAATGGTTTGATTTATTCTGTTATCTTCTGCAACTAAAATATGTTTTCCTGATAAGTCTGGTATTGTAATTTCATTTATTTCAGTTTCAAATGGGGTTGTTTTTTCCAAGGGCAATAAAATAGTAAAGATACTACCTTTACCTTTTTCACTCTGTACAGAAATATTACCCGCCATTAAATCAACAAGTGACTGTACAATAGATAGACCTAAGCCTGTTCCACCAAATTTACGAGTAATTGATGAATCTTGCTGTTCAAAGCGCTCAAATAATTTACTTTGCATACTCTTAGACATACCAATTCCGGTATCTTCAATCACAATACAAATATTAGGTTTATTCGAAATAACACGCTCTTCACACAAAACTTTAACACTACCTTTTTCTGTAAATTTAAACGCATTTGATAAGAGATTAATTAGAATTTGTTTTACCCTTATAACGTCACCTAACCAATATGCATGCATAACAGGAACAGTCCAAATAAACTCTAACCCCTTTTCTTTTGCAATATGTTCTATATTTCCAATTGTTGTTTCCAATAATTTAGAGAAATTAAATGGATCATTACTTAGAGTTAACTTACCTGCTTCAATTTTAGAAAGATCTAAAATATCGTTAATTACTATAAGCAAACTGTCACCTGAAGAAATAGCATTATCAACTAATTCAACACCTTCGTTTGATAAGGAGTGTTTCTTTAATAATTGCAACGATCCATATATACCATTAAGTGGAGTGCGAATTTCATGACTCATATTAGCAACAAACTCACTTTTGGCCTTACTTGCTATTTCGGCATTTGATTTCTCTATTTGAAGCGCCTTATTTTGTTGATCGAACAATTCAATTTTTTTCGCCAATTTTTTATTCGCTTTTTTCAATGCATTAGTTCTAAATTTAACTAACTTTCTCAACCGTTTATTAAAGGTCGCCATGATAACTAAAGAAATAGCCAGAAATGCAATAAAAAACAAAGTGTAATAATAATATTGAAGCTCTTTTTCAGATTCATTAATTAAATAGTCATTAATGAGTAAACCTTCTTCTGATGAATTTTCAGGGACCATTTTTAATAAGCGGTAAATATCAGCAATACGGTTAAACCTTTCTTTATAAACAGTTCCGATAGGAATAGTATTTGATTTAATTAAATTTTGGGTATGTTCTGCTTCAAATAATAAATGGTCGACGTCATGAACACTTTTGTATTTGTTAATAATTAAATCAATAATTTCTTTTTTATTTTCTAACGCATACTTCCACCCTTTTATACTAGCTTCTTGAAAAGCTATCGCTCTTTCCGGCCTATCTTTAATATACTCTTCGCTGGTAAAGAGAAGGTCACCATAAAAATCAATACCATAATTTAAAGGGTCAATAATATTAATAGCAACCCCCTGCTGTTTAAACCAATTAGGTTGATCAGTTAAATAAGCAGAAATTGCATCAACTTCACCTCGAATTAAGGCACTATCATCAAAAGAATGAGGAACATGATTATAGTCTGTATTACTTATTCCTAATGCTGAAAACATTGCTGTTAAAGGTGCGTCATCAGTACCTTTTTGATACATAATGCGTTTATTGATTAGACTTTCTGGCGCTCTTAACCCAGAAGAGGATAAGGTTAACAAAACTAGAGGACTATGCTGAAAGATACTCGCCAAAACCACTACTGGTTTATTTTTCATGCGATGTAAAACAATACTAGAGTCTGAAATTCCAAACGTTGCGCGTCCTGAAATTACATCATCAACCGGTGTAGATTGTAAATTGCGGGCTCTAATTTCTACGTCAAACCCTTGTTCTTTATAAAACCCTTTTTCTAACGCAGCATAAAAGCCTGCAAATTGAAATTGGTGTTGCCATTTCAATTGCAAAACTACGGAGTCAGTAGCAAAAGATTTAACGGGCAATATTATCAACACAATCAATAATATAAATCTAAACATAAAAACTTCTTGCAGTTAGGTTAATATAAATAATAGAACATAGATTATATAATTCATCAATGATTCGTTTAAAAGACTAAAATATAAATATAAATTTTTTATATAATGATTTTGAAAAATTGTTTCTACCATTTTGCATTCAGAAATCATCAGGCCTTATGACATTAAAAATAAACGAAAAAAGTAAATCTACAAAAAAGATTGCTCAATTAGGCCATCCTGTTTTAAGACTAGCAGCTGAGCCTGTTGATAATATTCATGATGATGAAACACAAAATATCATAAAAGAAATGATGGACTGTGTGACTGAGGCTGGTGGCGTCGGTATAGCTGCACCTCAGATGTATATCAATAAACGTATTTTCATCATGTGTTCAAAACCAAATGAGCGTTACCCTGATGCCCCTTTAATGAAACCTAAAGCAATTATTAACCCTGAAATAGTCACAAAGAGTAGGGATATGTTTTCTGATTGGGAAGGCTGCTTAAGTGTGCCTTCAATGCGCGGATTAGTGCCAAGACATCAAAAAATTAAAGTTAAATATTTTGATCAATATGGAAGAGATCATGTTGAAGAACTACAAGGCTTTATCGCGCGAATATTTCAACATGAATTAGACCACCTAAATGGCTTAACATTTATAGACAGAGTAGTAACAACCAGAGATTTAATCAGTGAGTCAGAATGGTATCAACAATTCCTGAAGTAATAATTTCTTTCAAAAAATTAAAGCTGGATTTGGTATTGTAAGAATGCCCTGTTTTTTATCTGACTTTGTAACGATAGTAATGTCGAAAAGCTTCTAATTAAACTTCCAAAATCTAATTGGAGAATATAAGTATTAAGTCATTAAGATTTAAGGAATTCAGCAAAAAATTATAGTTGTAGAAAATTTTTAAAAGATACATCAAAACAATGTACCGCCTACTTTTAAGGAAACAAAAACCCTTAAACGATTATATAATAATTAAAAACCGGCCTTTTGGCCGGTTTTTAATATTTAATGAAATTATAAATATTTAGAAAAGAATTTCTCTAATTTTTCGTACATTTCAATTCGATTTTCAACTTTTCTAAAACCATGACCTTCTTTATTTTTTACTAGCCATTCATAAGGTTTTTCTAAAGCTTCAAGGCGCTCTTTTAACATATCAGCATGTTCCATCACTACACGAACATCACGACGACCATGTATTATAAATACCGGAGCTTTAACCTTTTCGATATGATCGATAGGAGACATACTTTTCATCAATTCTTTATTTTCTGGATCCCCTATTTGTACTTTCATCACTTCTTTTTGAGGCTCCCATGTGGTTGGCATTGAAGTAAACAACAAACCTACATCGGTAACGCCAACAACATTGACACCACATTTATACAATTCTGGAGTAAAAGTTAAACCGGCCATAGTTGCATAACCTCCATAACTTCCACCGTATATACATACCTTTTCAGGGTTAGCAATTCCATTATTAATGAAATGTTTAACGGTATCAGTAATGTCATCTTGCATTTCATGACCCCATTTACCACCATAACCAGCTTGTTCAAAAGAGCGACCATAACCTCCAGAACCACGATAGTTAACTTGAACCACCGCATATCCTCTGCTTGCTAAAAACTGTGTATCTGGGTTATATCCCCAATTATCTCTGACACCAAAAGGTCCACCATGAGGGTTTATGATCAACGGTAGGTTTTTACCTTCGCTATCTTTAGGTATTGTAATATAGCCATTTAAGCTTAAACCATCTCTACTTTTAATTTCAAAAGGCTTCATTGGTGAAAGCACTTTAGTATCAAATTTTGTTATTCTACTCGCTAAAGGAAGTAGCTGCTTTTTGGCTTCATTCCATAAATAATATGTACCAGGATCTGTATCACTATATACGGTGATAACTCTTCGGTTTTCATCTTTGCTGATGCTAGATGTACTAACCATTTTTCCTTTAAAGGTATTTTTTAATAATTGATTGAATTTTTTCTCTTTTTCATCAAAATACACTTGTTCTGGATAATCATTTATATATGCAACACCAAGTAATTTTTTCTGTTTTCTAGACGTTATCAACCCAGTTACATCAACCTTATCGTGACCAAAAACCATTTCTCCCATTTTATTAGTTTTAGGATCAAACTTATAAACGGCGAAACGGTCTCGTCCTTTATTTGATGCGACGTACATAGTTTCATTGTCGTAATCAAACATTAAAGGATTAATACCTTCATCTAACAAATTAAATTCTTGCACTACTTTAAAATCAGAATCATTTTTTTCTTTATAAAGAAATTTTCCTTTTAAACCTAATATAGATACAGCACCTCTGACATCTCCATCATGATCCACAATCCAACTTTGTACATCTCCTGGGTTTTCAGCAATCAATTTTAAAGAACGATTTTTTTTGCGTTTTTGATCCCACTTACTATCTAAGCGTAATTTATATAAATCAGGGAATTTAACATATCGTTTATTATACTGAACAATGACGTGATTTGGCTCGTCTGGTAACGCATGAACAACTGATGCCATTATTGCACTTTTACGAGAAAAGCTTGCACCAACTAACTTATTGACTTTAGGTTTCTTTTCTCTTGTTACTGTGTAAAGACTTAAAGACTCTTGTCCATCGGTTTCATCAACAGTAAATACAAGACGATCATCATTTGCCCAAAAATAACTACCAACACTATGCTTTTTAAAGCCAGTAAGAACGCTAATTTTTTCTCGATTATCAGTCTCCATAACAACAATGTTTAACCTGTCATAAATAGGCATCAATGTTGCTATATATTTACCATTAGGCGATAAAGTAACAGCGGTGTAATCTGGTAAACTAAAGAAATCTTTAGCCGATGGGGCTGTATTTTCAGCAAGTGACGAAGCACTAAATAAAAATATGGCACTTGTTAACAATGCACTTAAAATTTTTCTCACAATATTTTCCTTTTTATTTTTCTTATAACTATCATCTATAGAATTCATACAGATACATTTACAATTTAAGGCAATATTGTTACAAAATCCAGTAGTGTTGTTACATAAGTGATTGACTAATTTTTATTCAATACCTAGCTCGTAGATTTTTTATACCAACGGATTATTTCTTTTTGATCTGCAGGGGCGTCCAGACCTTCAGAAATTAAATCCGTTGCTTGATGGGCTAACAATTGCTCTGCTTTATTTTCTACTTTTTCTAACATCTTATAAAACAGTTCGAGTTCTTCTTCAGATAGTGCATTTTCTAACTGAGTAGAACGTGCTTCCATTGCTAATGAAACTCTTTGATATAACACTTTACCATGTTCATTTAATAGTAAGTTTTTTACATTTTTTTTATGTGAATCGGGTTGAGACTCAATTAAATTAAGCTCGAGTAATTTTTTTACTGCTCGACTAACAGTATAAGAATCAAGGCGTGATTGATAAGCAATATCAGCAGATTTTATTGGCATATATGAACCAATATTTAACAATACTCTCATTTCACGAGGATCAAGTTCAGAAAGGTTTCTAATTTTCCAATCCCTATTTAATGCTAGTAAATTACTTACTACGGCTACTCTAAATGGTAGGTGATTATTAAGATCTAACGGCTTCGTAATTTCTTTTGTTAATTCAAAAACTTGGCTTCTTGCTGAATGGTTAATGATGCTCACCTGTAAAAATAACTTTCCGAAACCTTATCATTTTTGAAATAAAAATAAAGTAGCATATGCAATATAAATAGATATTTTATTGCATATGCAACATTATGTGGATATTGTTTTTACAATTTCAACTAAACATTAGGAATAGATATGCCCTTGATCAAACCTTTAGCTAGTGATGCAAATGAAGACGTTGTCGAATTAGCAAAATTTTTTAATGAAACATTAGGGTTTTGTCCTAATAGTGTATTAACCATGCAGCATCGACCTGCGATAGCGAAGGCTTTTATCAACTTAAACATGGCTGTTATGGAAAACAAAGCAAGAGTAACAGCAGAACAAAAACGTTTAATTGGTTATCTCACTAGTGCAAATACTGGTTGTAGGTATTGTGAAGCACACACTATCTTAGCCGCAGAGAGATATGGTGGTACAGAAGATCGATTAGCAAACATTTGGTC
>JAGSHH010000068.1 GCA_023954655.1 Colwelliaceae bacterium | reverse complement strand
GCTTTTAATTCCTCAATTTTTTTTTCTAAATTAGCCATAAAGTATATGATTTCAAATAAACGGGGTTCATTGTAGTAGCGAGTATTATACATAGTATTTTTTCCGAAAATACTAAACCAAAGTCTTAATAAAGGAGAGCGATCTATTTTTGCATAATTTAACATTATTCTACATAAACAAACAATTTTTGCACAATTAACCGACAACTCTAAATGAACAATAGAGTAATAATAGTTTCACCTAATTAAGCCTTATAAAAAGTATAAACATGAAACTAATCAATTTTACATCAGCTTGCTCATTACTGTTGATCATTACAACAACCGTATTTGCGGAAGATAAGAAAACAGCCCATAGCATTGGTTTGCAAACTGGTGGAGGTGGTCTTGAACACAAAGGTAAAGATACTGATGGACAAGGTGTTGGTCATTCATATTTATATTACAACTACCAATTTATGCCTAACTATTATGCTGAAGTAGGGGTTTTAGGTGGTGAAGACATAGATGATTGGCAATGTAATGATGATATTAATGGTAAATTAGAATGTTATACCGATAACAGTAATAATTTTGAGTTTGATACTGATAATTTTGATTATGGAGCTATTACTATTGCTTTAAAAAGTGATTTAAAACTAAGTAAACGTAATAAGCTTTATGCAAAAGTTGGTGCAGAATTTTATGATTATCAGTTTAAGCTAGACCGAGAAAAAATAATTGATGAAAATGGCGTTGGTTTATTGCTAGAAGCAGGTTGGGAATATCGTTGGGATAGCGGTATAGGTCTTAATACTGCTATGCAATATCACGATATGGGAGATTTGGAGATGAGTTCACTCAATATTGGTATTAGTTACGCTTTTTAAGTTGTTAAATTAAAAGATTATTTTTCTTTTTCAGAGATATGAAAGGCAGGTAATGATACCTGCCAATATATTGCAGCGAGCCTTAATTTCAATGCCCCGATAATTGCACAAACTGTAGAAACGTTCTCAGATAAGCCTAAGCTATTAAATATAATAAATAAGCATCCACCTAACATAGCAGCTAAAGCATAAATCTCTTGTCTTAATATCATAGGAATAACGTTACACAATACATCTCTGATCATGCCTCCAGCGCAGCCTGTTATTATTCCCATAACAACGGCTACCGAAGTTGAAACTCCCAGATCTAATGCTTTTTGAGTCCCTAATACCGCAAATAGTGCTAATCCAAAAGCATCTGCTATTAACAAAAATCGCTTAGGGATTCGTTTAGGGCGCCTAATCAAAATAATAGTTAATATTGCGGTAAATAAAATCACAAATATATAAACAGGGTTTGCTACCCAAAAGACAGTGGTCCCTAATATAACGTCACGAATTGTTCCGCCACCAATGGCGGTAACCGCAGCAAGTACAACTACTCCAAATGGATCAAGTTTATATCTGCCTGCCATTAATGCACCTGAAAGTGCAAAAACGATAACACCAAATAAATCTAGCCAATAAAGTAGTTCAAACATTTTTATTCTTTGATGAGTGGAAGGTCAGCAGCAACCCAAGCTTTATAGTCACCTTCTAGGTGGCGTAATTTTGTAAAACCATTTGATTGTAAGGCAGCTTCAGCTGTTTGAGCACGTCGCCCCGAACGACAATGTACAATTACTGTTTTATTTTCATATCCAGACAGTTTTGCTAAATGTTGTTCAATTGCATCATGACTAATATTTATTGCGCCTTTAATGTGACCTGCTTTAAATTCATCCGCACTACGCACATCAAGAACAATAAAGTCGGGTGCTTTTTGAGCATTTTGTAAGCTTAATAATTGTTGTTGAGAAATTATATTAATATCTGCAGCTTGACTTAAAAATGTAAAAGAAGTTAATAACAATAATGTAATTAGTGTTCTCATAATATAGGTCCTACTTTAATTGTTAATTGGGATTATAAATGATTAATAAGTATAGCAATCATAGTGATTATTGAAACCAATATGCCGCAGGCAAGCATAAAAACTAGGTTAAGTTGTTTTATTGCTGCAATAATATTTTTGGCTTGCGGTTGTTGACCTTGGTCGTTGAATGATAAGCGACGCACTTTATATTTACTGTACATGGCAACACCACCAAGTTTTAAACTTAAAACATATGATAAATAAGCAATAACAATGCTGTTATCAAGCTTAAAAAATAATGTCTTTATCAAACGCCAAAATAGTAAAATAGGCTGATTAATCGAAGTAAAAATTAGTAGTAATAAAAAAATTCTACTTGGAAACCACTGGAGCATGTTGACTGTTTTGTTAATAAAACGGCCAAAATATGAAAATTGGTGATGTTTAATATTCCAGCTGTAATGTGTTTCCAAAATTAAGCGAAAAGTGAGTGCAGCCAAAGGGCCGATAAAAATAAAATAAAAACATACAATGAATTGCTGTTGAAGTTTTCTGAGCAATAGCATTTCAATACAAGCTTTACTGATGCCTATTGGTGATAATTGCTCGCAATCTCTAGATAACCAAGGGGATAATAATTGTTTAGCTTGGTATTTATCTTGTGCGGCAATATTTTTTGCTATTTCTTTACTTACATGGTTTAAATTGAATGTTCCAAGTGCGATAAACAATAGGATTGCTTGCCATATAAAAGGTACCGCAATAAATTCTTCAAAAAGCCAGACTATAATTACCAAAGGGGTTATGGTGATTAGTGTAGCAATAAACCCTGCAACTCTTCTTTGGCCGTTACTGTTTTTATCTTTATTTACTTTTAATGCTAATTGTTGACAATAAAAGCGAAAAAAGTTGAAAAAGGGTTGTTGGTTAACTGAGGGTGATAACTTGCATATGATTAGTTTAATCGTCACTACCACTAACAGTACAGCCATATTCTGTACTATTAGTGGCAACGTGTTAAAAAGCTCAATCATTAAATTGGTTACTGTTTAAGACAAAGTTTTTGCTTGTAAAGATTTAAGCATATTAAGCACAAGCTGTGACGAGTTTATTGAGGCTGTTTCTAAGTAAGCTTCAAACGATGTTGGAGATTCTTTTCCCGCAATATCTGACATAGAGCGTATCACAACAAATGGAGTGTTTAGTTGGTGACAAGTTTGTGCAATGGCGGCGCCTTCCATTTCTACTGCAGCCATTGTTGGAAAGTTTTTGCGTGCTTTTGCTATATCATCTTCTTTAGTCATAAATGTATCACCTGTGGTGATTAAGCCAACTAAAGTTTGAATGTCATTTAAGGCTTCAATGCCTGATTTTGCTGCTTCTACTAAAACCGAATGAGGTATATATGCAGCAGGATTTGCTGGAAGCTGACCTATTTCATAACCAAAAGCAGTTACATCAACATCGTGATATCTTACTTCTGAGCTTATGACAATATCGCCTACTTTTAGTGATTGTTCAAAACCACCTGCAGAGCCTGTATTCACAATGTAATCAGGTTGAAATTGGCTGATTAAAAAAGCTGTTGCTAAAGCCGCGGCAACTTTACCAATACCTGACTGGACTATAACTACATCATTACCTTCGAGCTGTCCTTGGTAAAAGGTATAACCACCAATCTGAGAAGTTGTTGAATTTGTTAGTTTGTCTTTTAATATCGCAACTTCTGGTTCCATTGCGCCGATAATGCCTGCTTTCATGAATAAATTCTCAGATAGGTAAATAAATGATTAATAGCGTGATTATAGCGTGCCTATTAGTAAAAATCTGCTGATGATTAGGATAATAATCGAAGATAGAAACTCATCAAGTCAACTAGTGTAGAGTAAGTGAACATTATAATATGCGATTGATAGTGATATTAGCAAATGCAGTAGAGAGATAACTTGGCAAACCAAGCCACTTCGGCTTAGTTTGCATCAATTAACGCTAAAGATAAGTTATTTTTTAATGTGGTAATGCGGCAACTTGTGGTGATGGTATTTGTCTTGTTAATTTAGCTTGTGCTGCTGCCGCTGTTGAAGTAATCACACCGGTACTTACATTTTCAGCTTTAGCTTTTGTACGAGCTTTTACTAAAGGTGCAGGAATAACGCGGCCTTTTATTTTTGGTTCGGGAGATGTATTTCCTAATAAACGACTGTTAATGCATGCTCTAATTTCATCAACGCTGTAATTACTTTTCACTTTTATGCGGATATGAGGAATAGTTGCTGCCTCTAATGCACCGCTAACGAACCAATCTTTTTTTACTTTATAGCCTTTTCCTTGTGTATCAACTAAATCAATAGCGGCTAGTAGCTTCATTGATTCCTTGTCACAAATAACAAAATCTAAATATTTATTATCGGCATTGTTAGTGGCTGTTTGACCTGCTTTAGCAGAAACGCCATTTCGAATTGTGATCATATCGGATAGCTTAACTCTGTTAATGACACGATATTTTTGACCTAGCGCTTGCTCTACTAAGTTTTGAAAATTTTTCTCAGCAGGTGTAAAAACCACACTTTTCTTTTCAAAAGGGAAAGGGAAGCTATTATCGTTTAAGCGACTTGCTAATAAAGCAACAATAACAATTAGGCTGATCATGGCAAACAGGATAAGTTCCATAGTCATCTCCGATAGTTCAAAATTTTGACGTTTATATAGTTACTGTTGACTAAGCAGTTAATGTGCCAGAGGTATTAATTATTTATATAAAGTCGAAAGAGACCCTTTCTTCAAATTTTATCTAAACTAACGATATCAATTTTAAGAATTGGCGCAATATAGTATTACATCTTACTAAATTAGCATTGACTAATGTAACAAGGAAATATTAAACTAAATACTTATTGAATAAGGACGCTAGTATGTCACCTTTGGTGAAACACTTTTTTGACCACAATACATCTACTTTTACTTATGTTGTTTTTGATGAACAAAAAAGAGTGGGAGTTATCATTGACCCTGTACTCGATTTTGATGTGTCATCAGGGAAGGTGGCTTATCAGTCGGCTGACAAATTACTCGCTTTTATAAATAAAGAACAGCTATCAATTGAATGGATTTTAGAAACCCATGCTCATGCAGATCACCTTAGCAGTGCACAGTATTTAAAGAGTAAAACTTTCGCTAAAATTGCAATAGGCATTGGCATTACAAGAGTACAAGAAACCTTTAAAAGGGTGTTTGATTTTCCCGAGAGCTTTGCAACAGATGGTTCTCAATTTGATCATTGCTTTAGTAATGATGAAGTTTTTATGATGGGAAATTTTGAAGTTAAAGTATTATCTACACCTGGGCATACTAATGATAGTGTCACATACTTAATCGGTGATACTGCTTTTATTGGTGATACATTGTTTCACCCTAGTTTAGGTACGGCACGTTGCGACTTTCCAGGTGGTGACTCACACATGCTTTATCAATCAATTCAAAAAATACTTAGTTTACCTGAGCAAACTCGGTTGTTTTTGTGCCATGACTACCCTGAGAATGAAAGAGTACCTATTTTTCAAATTAGTATCGCTGAACAACGTGCTAAAAACATTCATATTAATGATAACTTCAGCGAGAAAGACTTCATTACTTTTCGTCAGAATAGAGATAAACAGTTAGCTGTACCTAAATTGTTATATCCAGCGGTACAAGTCAATATTGCAGCAGGGAACTTTCCAGAATCTGAAAATAATCAACAAGTGTATTTAAAGCTTCCTGTAAAACTTGAACAATCAAAATAAATTAATGAAGTAGGAGTAGAGGTATGTTCGCGAGTGAAATGATTAGTAAAATTCAGATGATGAACACTTTAGTACCAGATGAGAACTTGGTTGTAGGTGGTCAACCGACAATAGCTGATCTCCAATTATTACATTCTCTTGGTATAAAGCAGGTTGTAAATTTAAGACCTGAGTCTGAAAAGAATGATTTTGATGAGCTACAAATATTAAATGAATTGAATATTGAGTATCATTTAATTCCTTTAACTGACATTAGTTCATTTACCAAAGATAGTGCTGTTAAACTAAAAGAAGTATTAGATTTACAGCAACCTACATTAGTTCATTGTGCTAGTGGCAATAGGGTAGGTGCCTTGATTGCTTTACAAGGGTTTTGGTTACAAGGATTATCACCTCAGGAAGCTCTAGATAGAGGTTTGCAAGCAGGGCTTACTAAGTTGGCACCTCAAGTCAATCAGATATTAGGTTTATAGGTTTATTAATAAAAAAAAGCTCAATGCATTATTGAGCTTTTTTATTATTCTTTTAGAAGTATAGCTTAGCTAGGGTATTTAGCTTCTAACGCAGCATATAATTGCTGTTGAAAGTTAGCTGCACTGGCATCTAACTCATTTACTAATGTAGCTAATACTTCGTTGTCTTCTTCGCCATTCCATATTTTAATATATGAACCGTCTTTGTATCCGTGATCTTGGCGGAAAAAGTTTAAGGTGTTTTTCCCAACATATTGACGAAATAGTTCAGCTAAATCCATATTCATTAAGCGCATACAATCTGCAAGTGCTATTGCATCAAAAGCTTTACTACTAACCGCAGCTGAAGCTAAGTTTTCAAGGGCGATTTTAAAATCATTTTCATCTGTTTGTTGCGTTAATTCATGTGCAAGTTCGTTTGTAATATCACCAAGGCTAGCGCCTGTCATTAAACGCAAACTTAAACCAAAGTGAAAAATATCAACTAATTCAAGTTGTACTTGAGCAACGTCAATCTCTTGATGTTTCCACCACTTCCAGCCATGGTGATCAAGCATTTCAGCGCATTCTACCCAAATAGCTCTATACCATTCATAACCGTTTTCTCGCCAAGTTTCACTAACGCGAGAATTCATCGCATCTTGCATGGTTAGCATTTGGCTGATTTGATTTTGTGCCGTCAACAATTCGCTCATTTTAATCTCTATATTTGATAATTCATTCGATAAATATTTTATGAGCTATAGTGTGCCGTACCTAAGCAAATGTAACAAGCTTGGAGGGGTGTTTTCTTGTCAAATTTATTCAAAAAATGACCCCTTCCTTGGGAAATATATCTACTTAAAAAAAATGTTTGCTATGAAGCATTATCTTGGCAATTTGCTGCATCTTTAAAGCCGAGCATTCTAAACACACTAGCGGCGGGGCAAAAACCTGTGAAGGACGACTGAAACATGTTTGCACCAATAAAGGCGGTAAACCAAATGAAATTTGGGTGCACCCAAATAGTTAAGGTGAGTGAAGTCAATACCATAAAGCCTGCAAAGCGGATAATAGCTGATTCGATAGATAATGGTTTATTCATAAATTTAATTCCTCAATAAATTTAAGTTTTAAAACGTAAAGCGAGCTCTAAGCCAAACATTGCTATTACTTTCATGTTGACCAAAAAAAGTGTGTGCTTTATTCCCAAGAAATACATTCGCCCCAATAGAAAAAGAAAGGTTGTCATCGTATCTATAGTCAATTGATGGCTTTATGTAAGAGTCTTCATCTGTAGGTGAGTAGAATGCAAAAAATGAATAAATGAGCTTTTGTTGTAACGTTGAATAGCGCAGCCTAATGGTGACGAGCTGGCGGTATTCATCAACTTGTTCATTTTTGAAGATATTCGTTTGTGTAAACGAATCATAATCTTGTGTTTGTTCTAAGTAGTATTGTAGGCTCAGGGTCAAGCTTTTTGCTATTTCTTGTTCATAACCTACCAGCGCTCTTATTTGACTATTAGCAATATTTACCTTATCACCATGGCGATCTTCAAGGCTGTTATAGTAAGAAAATTCAGCATTAATAATGCCATTACCCATCGGTGTTAATACACTGGCTCCAAATGCATTCATCATAGGGAAATAGGCTATTCCATTAGGATTAATGCCAACGGGTGTTGGCCAAAAACCTTTATACCCATAGAGCGTATATTCAATACCTTTAATCGTAGTTGCTAAGCGAGCAGACCATTGTGCTTCGTTAGTTTGATTAACAATAAAGTTTTCAGCTGGAGCAATATTGTTTTTCGTGAATGGAGAATAGAAAGAAAAGCGTTCACCTGTTAAGTATTTATCAGGAGTAAACTCTGGAGTCCAAGCAATATCAAAAGTAACACCTCTCCAATAACTGGTAAAACGAACACTATTAGATGGAGCTTTTAAATATTCATCATGACGACCTGAGAAAAAGGACTGCCAGTCTTTAGCAAATAAATCATTAAGAAAAACATAATCTCCAGTTCCCCAAGTCAATACTTGACGGCCTAGTTTAATATCGATGTTAGAAAAAAGACTAGTTTCTATATTTAACTCTCTGGTTAGCCAATGTTTTTCTTCAAGCACATTATCGTAGATAGCATCTCCTGAAGCGGTTAATTCGAACGATGAATGGCTATAGTTTAGCTCTATTCGAGTTCTTAATTCTGATAACGAAGACGAAGATTTGACAACATTGTTTTTTAAGAACTGACCATATGCAGCTTCAGTGAAACCAGTTAAAGTCCATGGAGATACGGCTTCGTCAGCCCAGACATCATCACCCCAATCATCATCACCCCAGTCATCCTCTTGGACACTTGGAAGATAACTGTCAGCATACACTGAATTAATATTATTAAATAAAACAAACGTAAATGCCGAGAAAGCAATTATTTTAATAATGTATTTGCTCATGGTTAATTATTTTAACCATTTCTTTGGTGGAGTTCTCAGGCTTCGTTCAGAGAATATTTCGTCGGGTAGTCCAACATTATATTTCACATTACGAAATTGCATTTCAGTGTAACTGCCATCGCTTAATTGTGTGATTTTTGCGTGTGTTACCGTTGGAAAACCTTGAACGATTTTAACTTTTAATACCTGCATTTCACGAATTACTTTGTTTTGTTCGTCAAAGTATTGCGCTTGCATAGGCAGATAAGTTTCTTTGTTGATTGTCATTTGATAATAGGCATACTCAACCGTAGAGGGGTCTTTAGGTTCTGCTTTTATCAAATATGAAGTCGTTTCGTCATTTAACAAAGTAAAGTTATCTTCTGCAGGGTTTCTACCTGAAACATCTTCATAATAAAAATGAGCACCAACAAACGACGTTCGTTTGTCGCCAGCAGATATTCGTTTAACTAAATCAAGCGCAGGTAAATACAACCAACGGTCATCATCTTCTTTTACTTTTTTAGTAACGCGAAAAACAGTGCCTTTGACATCGGTTGGCCGAGAGAAAAACACCAACATATCTTGGTTTCCCAAATCAGCTTGGTCTTTACGCAAAATGGTAAATTGACGCATTTGTTTACTGCCTTTTGCATCAACAATAACCATTCTTGCCTGAGCACTACCATCATCACCTGAGTAATATGACGCTAAATTGCTTTTTTGAATAATGTCTTTGACACTCTCTGTTGCATAAGTGCTGGCAGCAATAAAATATAAGCTGGTGATAATTGCTGTGCTTTTACGAAAAATATTTTTCATTATTGTTTCTCTTATAAATGCTCAAAAAAGTTTATGTTGATGTCTTCTTATTTGCTGAAAACATGGTCAACAGTGCGGGCAATAATACTAATGTCACAAGTGCTGAAACAATCATGATACTTGCTAAGAAAAAGCCAACAGTTATATAGGGCATTAATGGTGATAATAATAGTGGTGTGAACCCTATCGCGATGACTATTGCATTTCTTGAGATTGCTCTACTGGGTTCTTCAAACATCAATTTTAATGCTTGTGACAAACTACCTGTTTCTTTCTCTAATTCACGTGCACGTTGTAAAAAATGAATAGCAAAGTCGATAGATAATCCTAAAGTTAATGCTGACAGTACAGCAATAGGCATGTCGTAGGCTTTTCCTAACCAGCCAATTAGTCCGTAAATCATACTAATGGTAAACGTTAATGGTAGCATGGCTAATACGCCATATTTAATTGAGCGAAATAACAAAACCATCATTAAAAATACAATGACAAATGAAGATAGTAAACTGTTCAACATGCCTGTCACCATTGCGTCTTGCCATACTATATTTAGGTATGATTTACCTGCCCAATTCATTTCAACATCAACAGGTGCAGGGTGTTTGCTAATATAGTCATTTACCCAATTTACCACTGCGGTTGTATGTTGGTTATCTCCACTTGTCATTTGCAACCAAACTAACGATTGTTTGTAGTCTTGACTGACAAAATGCCACAAGTCTTGAGGACGATGTGATGACTGATATTGTAATAATGTTTGAGCTACACCATTACTGGTTTGAGGGATGACAAAATCGCTATCTTTGCCTGAATGTAGCTCTCTATTTACTGTACGAACAATGTCGCTTAAGCCATTTGTTTTTCCAACTAATGCTGTTTCATTTAAGGCTTGTTGCAAGTTAGCTAACCAATTGAGTATTTCAGGTTGCATGAATAGTTTTTCATCAGCAAATGCTTGCTCAGCAAAGAGGTATAGTTGATTAACAATAGGTTGTTGATCTTCATTTACACTAAAAGCTAAGTCATCAAGGACAATTAATAACTCTTGATTAAATAATACTTGTTCAGGTGATTGTTTCCACATTGAAATATGTTTATTCAATTCGGTCAACGCAAGTCCACTTTCGTTTGCATTATTTGCCATCTCTATAAAAGTATTTTCGATAGCGGTATCGCTATTTTTCGGCTTGTTGAAAACTAACCACGCATCGTAGGTGCCAGCAAAGTGTTCATTTAATACTTTATCGGCAATACGAATTTCATGATCAGCTTTAAACCAATTGACAGGATTATCATTTATTTCTATTTTGTTAATGCCAACAATGCTGAAAATAAATAAAAGAATAAATGAGAATAAAATAGCTTTGGTCCTTTTTGTTGAAAAGCCTCCAATCCATTCTAAACTGGCAGATAAACGACCTTTTTCTTCTAGACGAGCTATGGCAACTTGTAAATTCGCTAAAGCTTTAGGGCTCAAACGTGATAAATATGATGGCAAGTAAATAACCGTGAGTAAAAATGCGAGTAAGATACCTGTCCCAATAAATGCACCAAATATTTTGACGGGAGGGATTGGTGTTAACAGCAAAGAATAAAAACCTACAGCAGAAGTGATCGAAGTATAGAGCATTGGAGTAAATAGGTGTGACATGACCTTTTTAATCACATTATTTACATCATCACCTTCTTTATATCGATCGGAGAATTCAGATAAAATATGGACAGAGTCAACTACGGCAATCGGCATTAAAAATATAGCAATCATCGATGTCATGATATGCACAGTAAATCCTAGTCCGATCAGTGAACCCATGATGATAATTACGGTTGCCATTGCGACCGCCATTGGCGCTAAAATTAGTGGGAAATTTCTGAAAAAATACCAAAGCAAAATAAAAATAGCTAAACCAGCTAACGGTGCAGCAACCCCCATTTGTACAAACATTTCATAACCAAATTGATCTTCTGCAATCGGTAAGCCGGTAATGTGAAACTCTAAAGAATTACTTTCAAACGATTGGTTAATTGCACGAATTTTTTCAGCAATAGGGTAACTTAAATCTTTTGTTTTAATGGGTACATAAATAGCTGCTGCTTTATCATCACCAGACACTAAAGTGTTCTCTAGTAAAGGGAGTCTTTTTACCGCTTGTGCAATTTTTTGGCTACCTTTTATACTTTTTGGTGCTTGTTGCATAAGGTATTCAAATCGAATACCGCCACTTTCTTCTTGAGTAATATTGTCAACGACACTTAACGATAATAAATCTTGTGCGATTACGCCTTCAATCTTTAGAATTTGTTCAGATAATTGTTGTAGAATAGTGAGTGTTTCAGGTTTATAAATAGTATCTTTACTTACGACGCCAAGAACGATCATGTCTGGCATATTAAATGTGTTTTTGATTTTATTATGAAAAACACGCTCTGGATTTTGAGTACTAAGCATGTTTTCTGGATCAGTATCTATCGTTAGCATAGGTATCATTGCTAAACTTATTAATACCATTGAAACGACAATAGCGTAAATGGTTTTAGGTTTGTTTAAAGCAAACTGTAAAAACTGAGAATAATGCAAAGTATTTATCCTTTTTGTATTAGATAAGTGTATATTAGAATGTGTTAATATACTTTTATATTAGCATATTCTAATGTAATATCAATAGTAAGTCTTATTAGGTATAGCAAGAAATGAGTAAAACGACGGAAATAGATATCGCTGAGTTGAGAAGTAATGCAGGCGAAGCTGCAGAACTACTTAAAGCAATGAGTAATGAAAATAGATTGCTAATATTATGCCATTTAGGTGAAGAAGAGTTATCGGTTACAGAATTAAATAGTTTTATTGATTTAAGTCAGTCGAGTTTATCTCAACATTTAGCTCGTTTAAGAAATGATGGTTTAGTAAAAACACGCCGCGAATCTCAAACTATTTATTATAGTATTGCTAACCCATCGGTTGTCAGTTTAATAGGTTTTTTACAACAAGAGTTTTGCCAATAACTTCAGCAAAGTATGAAGTTATTGGGTGAATAACTTTCGTTTCACCATAACCCGATAATCTCGAGGAGTTGTACCTAACTCCTTTTTAAAAAGTTTGGTAAAGTGACTTTGATCTTGATAACCCACTTGAAATGATATTTCTTGGATAGAAAGGTTACTTGATGCAAGGAGGTCTTTTGCCGTTTCAATTTTTAATTGTTGCCAATATTTCATTGCATTTATACCATTTGCCGCTTTAAACCGCCTGGTAAAAGAACGTTGACTGATACCAAATTGTTCAGCTAGATCATTCAATGATAAAACTGAGTTTAAATTGGTTTGCATCCAAAATTGTATTTGCGTAATCAGTTCGTCAGAATGCCTGTCAACAGCACCTTCTAAATAACGTTGTTCTTCATAGGGTTTTCTTATTTCATGAGAAAAGTTTCTTTCTACGTGTTGTGCCGCGGTTTTTCCATAAATTTGGAAAATAATATGAACGATAATATCGGCTAAAGCATTTAAACTTGCCGCACAATAAATTCGATCTGACTGAGTAATGAAAAAATCAGGCTTAAGTTCTACCTTTGGATAATCTCGCTTGAATTGTTCAACATAATGCCAATGAGTAGTTGCCGGGTGATGATCGAGTAAACCCGATTCAGCCATAAAGCAAACCCCAGTGCCGCCACCAATTAACGTAGTTCCTTGTTGCCAAATATTCTCTAACCAATTAATTAACTTTGGATGCTTCTTAATCGATGGGCGAGGATTTCGCCATAAACTCGGTATAAAAGCATAATCAGGTAATCTTGCTTTTTCAACACAGGTATCCGGTAGGAGTCTAATTAACGCCCGAGTTGTAACTGCTTTTTCATTTTCAGAAACCATCTGTATAGATAAACGTGGAGCCAGTTTATTTTGTTGGATACCGACCGCTTCTCCCGCACGTAACATTTCAACAGGCAAACTGACACTGGTAGCCAACATATGATCATATAAGATCAATGCAATTTTAACTTTTTTACGCTTCATTGGGCTAGTTCTTACTAATTTGGCTTGTTGTGGCTATAATGCCATAACTATTGGCTGTTACTAACCATTAAATGCTTTTTATTATTCATACACTAGCGAATATAGAAATAATAGTTTTTGAATAAAGAGAGTTTTAATGACAGCTTTACCCATTATTGTTGGCATGGGCGGAATCAATGCCGCAGGTCGTACTTCGTTTCATCAGGGCTTTCGCCGTATCGTTATTGATAAGTTAAATGCTGAAGCTCGCCAAGAAACATTTGTTGGTTTGGCAACTTTAATGAATATATTAACAGTTGAAGATGGCAAGTTAATTGACGTTGAAGGCAATGTTGTTGAGCATAAAAATGTTGAATCTCTTTTTGGTAAACAAATTCTTGATGGTACGTTGATTCGTAAAATTGAAAAGAATCATTTTGATCCAGATGCGACGCCTTGGCAGCAAAAAATGACTATGCAACAAAGCGATAGTGCTATTTGTTTTGAAACTAGAGCACGTGATTTACCTTCCCCTTTACCAAGAACATGGAAAATTACCGAACTAGAAGATAAAAGAGTACGTGTTGAAATAGCTGGTGAAGTTGAAATCAAACATGACTCTACACGCGATAATCCAATAAAAGCTGCGGGGCAATTGCCTACAGGTTTTGATCCTGCTGTTTTATATAATAGTCGTTATCAACCACGCGGTTTACAAGCGACAATTTTTGGTGCTGCTGATGCCATTCATTCTACAGGTTATAGCTGGGATGACATAGCGAGTAAAATTAGTCCCGATGAAATCGGTACATACTCTGCCTCTGTATTTGGACAAGTACAGGCTGAAGGTGTAGGCGGTATGATGCAAAACCGTATGCGTGGTGACCGTGTATCTACTAAAAATTTAGCGCTCGGTTTAAATACCATGTCGACAGATTTTATCAATGCGTATGTTACTGGCAGTGTGGGAACTACATTTACTTCAACAGGTGCTTGTGCAACTTTTTTATATAATTTAAAAGCGGCAGTTCAAGATATTAAAGCAGGGCGAGTACGTTTAGCCATTGTTGGTAGTAATGATTGTGCATTAACACCAGAAGTTATTGAAGGTTTTGGTAACATGAGTGCTTTAGCCAATGAAGAAGGCTTGAAAAAACTTGATGGTATAGTTGAAGGCAGTGCGAATCACCGAAAAACAAGCCGTCCTTTTGGTGATAACTGTGGGTTTACGATTGGTGAAGCCGCACAATTTATCGTATTGATGGATGATGCGTTAGCGATTGAATTAGGTTGTAAAGTACTAGGTTCAGTAGCTGACGTATACACTAATGCTGATGGCATAAAAAAATCTATTACGGCACCAGGACCTGGTAATTATATTACCATGGCGAAATCAGTTGCCTTAGCCGCTAGTGTTATTGGTGAAGAGTCAATTCAAAAGCGTAGCTTTATTTTAGCGCATGGTTCAAGCACTCCACAAAATAGAGTCACAGAATCTTTAATTTATGATCGTGT
>JAGSHH010000145.1 GCA_023954655.1 Colwelliaceae bacterium | reverse complement strand
TCACAACTTACTTGAAGGTTTTCGTAATTTTCATTTGCTAGCACTAGTTTAATTTCACTGTTGCCGTCTACCACGATAGGGCGACTGGTTAACGTGTGAGGAAACATTGGTACTAAAGAGAGAGCATTTAAATTTGGAGTTAAAATAGGCCCGCCCGCTGACATTGAATAAGCCGTTGATCCTGTAGGTGTCGATACAATCAATCCATCTGAACGTTGGCTAAACATAAAGCTGCCATCAATATACACTTCAAATTCAATCATGCTGGCGACTTTCCCCGCATGAAGAACAGCTTCGTTTACTGCGCTGTTTGAGCTTTTTAATTTACCATGACGATAAACTTCTGCTTCAATAATAAAGCGTTGCTCTGAACGTGATTTTCCAGCAAGAATATCTTTTAGAGGTTCAATTAAATCATCAGGGGCTAAATCGGTTAAAAAACCGAGATTTCCACGGTTTACACCAATGACACCAATGTTATAACAAGACAGAACTCTTGCTGCACCCAACATATAGCCATCACCGCCAACAACAATAGCAAGATCGGCTAGCTCACCTATTTCAGTTACGGTATTTATATTAATATTTTTTTCGTTAAGGGATTTCGCAATAGAGCTTTCTATCAGTACTTGATAACCTTCTTTGGTGAGAAATTGATACAAAGCATTAATGGTAATGCTGGCACCATTGTGGTTTGGTTTACCAATTAATCCGACGGTTTTATATAATTTGCTCATATTCGTTATTTAAAGGAAATATCTACTGTTACCAGCAGTTTGGCTGTATTTTTATTGCTTGTAAAGTTCACTTTTTTATAAATGTTCAACATTTATTCTTGAATCATTGAAACAAGTCCCCATAATTAGCTTCATTGTTATTGTTATTAGTCGTTTATTAACGATGTATCTTGGAGTTTTTATGACAAACGAGTCAACAGAAAATAAGAGTGCTGAAGAAATTGCAGCAGACGAACTTGCTGCCCAAATTATTGGTGAAGCTGAAGAGCAAGTTGAAGTACAGTTTGAAGCTGCAGCCGATAATATTAGTGTTGAGCAAGAAAAAATTAATGAACTTGAGTTAGCTTTATCTGCAGCACAAACTACAGTTGCTGATCAGAAAGATTCTGTTATTCGCGCCAAAGCTGAAGTTGACAATGTTCGCCGCAGAAGTGCACAAGACGTTGAGAAAGCACGTAAATTTGCTTTGGAAAAGTTCGCTGGTGAAATGTTGGTTTCTGTTGATAACTTAGAACGAGCATTACAAAGTATCGATAAAGAAGACGAAAGCAATAAAGGCATTATTGAAGGTGTTGAGTTAACACTTCAAGGTTTAATTTCTTCTTTAGAAAAATTTGGTGTAAAAGGTGTGGATCCACAAGATCAACCATTTAATCCTGAATTACATCAAGCTATGTCGATGCAAGAAGTTGAAGGTGTTGCACCAAACACTGTAATTGCTGTGATGCAAAAAGGTTATGAATTAAATGGTCGTTTAATTCGTCCTGCAATGGTGATGGTTTCAAAAGCGGCTCCTTCGGTAGATACATCCGCATAAGTTAAGTTTTAATGAAATAAAAACCAGGCCACGTGTCTGGTTTTTTTATGGAATCAATTTAGACAAATCATTGATTATATTTGGGTGAGAAATACCTTTTACGAGTAATTATCGGGAAATGGCTCTTAAAAGTGATATTTTTTGATCTTTTTAACAATAAAGAGTTGAAAACTACTTTCATGCCCCCAATTTAATCTTCATCAACAGATTTAATAATCTTTACCTTAAATAAATTAGTATTCGGAGATCCTCAAGATGGGCAAAATAATTGGTATTGACCTAGGGACAACAAACTCATGTGTTGCTGTACTCGATGGCGACAACGTACGTGTAATTGAAAATGCAGAAGGTGATCGCACAACTCCTTCTATCATTGCATACACTGAAGAAGGCGAAACTTTAGTAGGTCAACCTGCAAAACGTCAATCAGTGACTAACCCAACCAATACATTATTCGCAATTAAGCGTTTAATTGGTCGTCGTTGGGAAGATAAAGAAGTTCAACGTGATATCGATATTATGCCTTTCGGTATTGTTAAAGCTGATAACGGCGATGCTTGGGTAACAGCACGTGATAAAAACGTTGCTCCACCACAAGTTTCTGCTGAAGTTTTAACAAAAATGAAAAAAACAGCTGAAGACTTTTTAGGTGAAACTGTTTCTGAAGCAGTAATTACTGTACCTGCTTACTTTAACGATTCACAACGTCAAGCAACTAAAGATGCTGGTCGTATTGCTGGTCTTGATGTAAAACGTATCATCAATGAACCAACTGCTGCGGCACTTGCTTATGGTATGGACAAGCAAGAAGGCGACAAAGTTGTTGCTGTTTACGATTTAGGCGGTGGTACATTTGATATCTCAATTATTGAAATTGATGAAGTTGAAGGTGAGCACACGTTTGAAGTATTAGCGACTAACGGTGACACTCACTTAGGTGGTGAAGATTTTGATAACCGTTTAATTAACTATCTTGTTGCTGAATTCAAAAAAGACCAAGGCATGGATTTAACAACTGATCCACTTGCGATGCAACGATTGAAAGAAGCGGCAGAAAAAGCAAAATGTGAACTTTCTTCAGCGCAACAAACTGATGTGAACTTACCTTATATCACTGCAGATGGTTCAGGTCCTAAGCACATGAACATTAAAGTGACTCGTGCTAAGTTAGAATCACTTGTTGAAGATATGGTTAAAGCTACATTAGAACCACTTAAGCAAGCGCTTAAAGACGCAGATTTATCAGTAAGTGACGTAAATGACGTTATCTTAGTAGGTGGTCAATCTCGTATGCCAATGGTACAAGCAGCTGTTACTGAATTTTTTGGCAAAGAGCCTCGTAAAGATGTTAACCCTGATGAAGCAGTAGCTTCTGGTGCGGCGATTCAAGCGGGTGTTTTATCTGGTGATGTAACTGACGTTTTATTATTAGACGTTACACCATTATCATTAGGTATTGAAACAATGGGTGGTGTGATGACTAAAGTTATCGATAAAAACACTACTATTCCTACAAAACAATCTCAAACATTCTCAACAGCTGATGATAACCAAGCTGCTGTTACTGTTCATGTTGTTCAAGGTGAGCGTAAGCAAGCTTCTGCAAACAAATCTTTAGGTCAATTTAACCTTGAAGGTATTGATCCAGCACCACGTGGTACACCACAAATTGAAGTTACTTTCGATATTGATGCTGATGGTATTTTGCATGTAACAGCTAAAGACAAGAATACGGGTAAAGAGCAAAAAATCACTATCAAAGCTTCTTCTGGTTTATCTGATGATGAAGTTGAACAAATGGTACGTGACGCAGAAGCAAATGCTGATGCTGATGCTAAGTTTGAAGAGTTAGTTACTGCACGTAATCAAGCTGATGGCATGGTTCACGCAACTCGTACTCAAATTACTGAAGCCGGCGATGACTTACCTGCTGAAGATAAAGAGAAAATTGAAGCTGCATTAACTGAACTTGAAGAAGCGGTTAAAGGCGATGATAAAGAAGCAATTGATGCTAAATCACAAGCTGTTATCGAAGCTTCAGCTAAGTTAATGGAAATTGCTCAAGCGAAAGCTCAAGCACAAGGTGGCGCGCCAGAAGGTGCAGCTCCTGAAGCTGAAGCGGGTGCACCAGCAGATGATGTTGTAGATGCAGAATTTGAAGAGGTTAAAGACGATAAATAACTTTTATTTTCTCAGTTGTCGCTATATCGCTTAATTTCTTTGTCGAAGGTACTCACGTAGTAAACTACGCTCCGTGCCTTCTTCTTGAAATAAAACGATACAACTTAACCTGAGTAATAAAAGCCTTATTGTTTAACTAGTAATATTAAAGCGTCGATAATTATCGGCGCTTTGTTATGTATTACAGCCAATTTTTAACGTATTAATTTTATTAGTTATTTAGATTTTAATTAAAGAAAAGTAATTAACCAAATTGATATTAATAGATGTGAAGTAAAGAGAACTATGTCAAAACGCGATTATTATGAAACGCTTGGTGTTGCAAAAGATGCCGGTGAAAGAGAGATTAAAAAAGCTTATAAACGTTTAGCAATGAAATATCATCCAGATCGTACACAAGGTGATAAATCTAAAGAAGAGACGTTTAAAGAAATTAAAGAAGCTTATGAAATTTTAAATGATGATCAAAAGCGTGCGGCATATGATCAATATGGACATGCAGCTTTTGAACAAGGTGGCCATGGCGGCGGCGGTGGCTTTGGCGGTGGTGGATTTGGCCAAGACTTCGGCGATATTTTTGGTGATATCTTTGGTGGAGGTGGCCGTGGCGGTCGTCAACAACGTCAGCAAAGAGGTTCTGATTTACGTTATAATCTTGAAATGTCATTGGAAGATGCGGTTAAAGGTAAGTCTGTTGAAATTAAAGTACCGACATATGTAAGCTGTGATCCATGTGACGGTTCAGGAGCTAAAAAAGGTACTAGCGCTAAAACGTGTTCAACTTGTCATGGGCATGGTCAAGTTCAAATGCGCCAAGGTTTATTTGCGGTGCAACAAACGTGTCCTACATGTTCTGGTAAAGGAAAAGTTATTTCTGACCCTTGTACCTCATGTCGCGGGCAAGGGCGTGTTGAAAAAACTAAAACACTTAATGCTAAAGTTCCAGCAGGTGTTGATACAGGTGATAGGATCCGTTTATCTGGTGAAGGAGAAGCCGGTGAACACGGTGCACCAGCAGGAGACTTATACGTACAGGTAAATGTTAAAGATCATCCTATATTTGTTCGAGATGAAAACAATTTATATTGCGAAGTGCCAATTAGTTTTACTACCGCAGCGCTTGGTGGTGAAATTGAAGTACCTACTTTAGGTGGTAAAGTTAAACTTAAAATACCTAAAGAAACACAAACAGGCAAAATGTTCCGTTTACGCGGTAAAGGAGTTAAATCAGTACGTAGTCATGCTACAGGTGATTTAATGTGTAAAGCCGTGCTAGAAACGCCAGTAAACTTATCTGGTGATCAAGCTGATTTATTACGTCAGTTAGAAGAAAAAATGGGCAAAAACCAAACAAAGCATAATCCAAAAGAAACTGGATTTTTTGATAGTGTTAAAAACTTCTTTGATGATTTAAAAAGCTAAAAAGTTGTTTAATAAATTAATTCTTAAAGCCATAACAAAATTATTTGTTATGGCTTTTTTAATAATAATTAATTGTTCTATACTAAATAAAGTCACTCTCTATACAACCCGAAATATAAGTATTATTCATGCAAAAAATTATTTTATTCATTGTTTTAAATATGTTCATCACGTTCTCTTACTCTCAAGAAAATGCAGAATTACCGCCATTAGATCCCGCTTATGAAGGAGTGCATGGTATGGCGTTATTTAGTCATTCATCTACTATTTATGCTTCGCATTTACCGCTTTATCATAAGCCACATAATGTTCAATTAATTTATAAACTTAGTATAAAAGATTTTGCCTTACTGCAAATGGTAAGGGGTGCGGATTTAGTAACAATTAAGCCAAAAAAGTTTAATTTACAACGCTTAATGCGCGGAGAGAAAATGATCATTACAGCGGATGTATATTCAGGGCACTTTGAACGTGATGGTATGTTAGTTTATGAAAACATCGAACTTGATTTCTCTAAGCAATTATATGTTAGAGAGATGACAGATTTAGCTAAATCTTCGAAAAAACAACAATATGACATGATAGAGTTAAGAAAATCTAATCGTATTTATGTTCATCGTATTACTGAACAGCCAAGCTTTGATCATATTCTTCATATAGATTTAGAGGCTGGATGCTTAACTAACTTTAATACAACAGTTCCTGTACCAAAAGAACCAGAATTACTTTATAAGTTTATCAATTGCGGCACTATTAAACCTTTATATTTTGAAACAGAAGATTTTGTAAAGTCGGCTCATTAGCGGCTTATAAAAACCGCTAAGGACATTTAAAGATAATTACTTAAACTAAAGCTTTACTTAATCTTCTTCGAATATAGGTAATACGCCACTACGGCTATGTTCGAAGATTAATGACGTTTCTACTGTTGTTACAGCATCTCTAGAGGTGATGGCATTAAAAACAAATTGTCGTAAATGTTCACTGTCTTTAACTGACATATGAATGAAATAATCATAGCTGCCCCCCATATGATATAAGCTGACAATTTCAGGCAATTTTAATAAATCATTTCGTAACTCGTTTACTATTTCTTCTGAATAGGGTTGTAAACGAATTGCGGCAATCGCTTCTATATTTCCACCTATACTCTTAAAATTGATATCGACAAAAGCACCTTTTATTATGCCGTTATTTTTCATTCGTTTAACACGTTCTAAACATGTTGAAGGAGCAATACCTATATTTGATGCTAATTCTTTATTGGTGATATCTGCATTTTTATAAAGGATGGTCAAAATTCGTAAATCAATGTCATCAAGTTTTTTCATTATTATTGAGCTTTTCGGTTAAATTCAAAAAATTTATATATTACATACTACACTTATTATTGTCTGAAAAACTAGTGTTAACCCCTTAAAAATAAAATTATTTTCGAAAAAACTTAATCATTCCGAATTTATTACAAATACTGCTTGTCATAATGATAGGTTATCGTTTTATAGATATTGTTTAAAAATATCTTATGACATATTATGTCATAAGATTAATGTATTTTGTTGAGAGCATATGCCAATTAAAACCATTCAAGAATTTTTAAAATTAGAAGCTGCTAGTGGAATTATCCTGATGTTTACTGCAGTGCTTGCGATGATTATTGCAAATTCACCATGGTCTGTTTATTACGACTTATTACTAAATATTCCAGTTGTAATTTCAGTTGGCACATTTGAAATAGCCAAGCCACTTTTGTTGTGGATAAATGATGGACTAATGGCATTGTTTTTCTTTTTAGTTGGTTTAGAACTTAAGCGTGAATTTATTGAGGGAGACTTATCGAAACCTGGGCAAGTAACATTACCTGCTATAGGAGCAGTAGGAGGGATGTTAGTTCCTGCATTGTGTTATGCAGCTTTTAACTATCAAGACCCTGTAGCATTAAATGGCTGGGCAATTCCAACGGCAACTGATATTGCTTTTGCGTTGGGTATATTAGCAATAATTGGTTCAAAAGTGCCTTTACAGTTAAAAGTGTTTTTAACTTCACTAGCGATATTTGATGATTTAGGTGCAATTATTGTAATTGCATTTTTCTACACTGAACAATTGTCATTGTTATCATTAATTATATCTGCAGTAATGCTAGCTGTTTTATTTATATTTAATCGTAGAGGCATTACTGATACTGCTCCTTATATTTTTATTGGTATTATTTTATGGATAGCTGTTTTGAAGTCAGGCGTACATGCAACATTAGCGGGTGTTGTTTTAGCATTATTTATCCCTATTAAAGGCAAACCTGGTGAACCGTCACCATTAAAATCACTCGAACATAATTTACATACGTTAGTCGCATTTATTGTCTTACCCATTTTTGCTTTTGCAAATGCAGGGATAAATTTTAGTGGTGTTGGTTTTGAACAAGTTATGTCGCCCGTACCTTTAGGAATTATTTTAGGTTTGATCATAGGTAAACAAATTGGTGTGTTTGGCTTTTGTTTTATTGCTATTAAATTAGGTATTACAAAACTCCCCGAAAATATTAATTGGACATTATTATATGGTGTTTCAATGCTTTGTGGAGTAGGGTTCACAATGAGCCTCTTCGTAGGATCTCTTGCTTTTGAGCAAGATGCTGCAAGTCCTCTTTTTCAAGATCGATTGGGCGTAGTTTTAGGGTCACTTATTTCTGGAATTAGTGGTTATTTATTGATAAATAGCGCCGTAAAAAGACTTAAAAATTAGGATTGATAATTTAATGATTCAGGCGATGTTTTTTATCGTCATTTTTCGTTAAACTACGCACAATTTTTTGAGATGGTTTGATATATGCGGCACGATTATCAAGATTTAATTCGATTATTTGAACAATGCTTTTATCAATCTTATAAGACTCGTCTAGTGAAAGGCGAAGACGAACCTGTATATTTACCTGCTAATGAGCATTGCCATGATCATCAAATTATTTTTGCTCATGGATATTATGCAAGTGCATTACATGAAATATCGCACTGGTGCATGGCGGGAGAAGCTCGACGTCTTTTAGAAGATTTTGGTTATTGGTATTTACCAGATGGGCGAAACGCTGAACAGCAAAATGAATTTGAAAAAGTTGAAATTAAACCGCAAGCCATAGAATGGGCATTTTGTGTAGCAGCAGGGAAGAAATTTAATATTTCTGCTGATAATCTAAATGGAGCAGAGGCGGATACTAAGAATTTTAAAATCTCAGTTTACCAGCAAGTTAAAGAATTTATAGAAAAAGGCTTTCCTATGCGAGCTCAAAAATTTATCGCATTATTAGCAGAATTTTACCAAGTACCATTTCCACTTACATTAGAACATTTCACTCTTAATACTCAGTTGACAGATAAAGGACTAAGTGCGCATGTTTAAATTAGGCTTTATTATTAACCCTATTGCCGGTGTAGGTGGAAGTGTTGCACTAAAAGGGAGTGACGGTATTGCTGAAAAAGCATTACAACTGGGTGCTAAAGCCAAAGCTAATGACAGAGCAAAACATGCTTTAGAAATACTGCTTCCTTATAAAGACCAAATCACGATTTACACTGCAAATGGT
>JAGSHH010000067.1 GCA_023954655.1 Colwelliaceae bacterium | reverse complement strand
TCGCGTAGTGTAGGTAAAATAGTCAGTAAAGGCAAGCTTTATCACGTTAATTGTATTGAACTTAATCGATTCTAAAAATATAGGGCTACTTAAAACGCATTTGACAACAAAATAATATCAAGCAAATAGAAGTGTGTCTTATTACTTAGTAAGGGAGAACTTTAAAGATAAATATAAAACAAGTGCTATAGTTAAATCACTATTCCTTATAAAATCTGTTATGAATAAAGTAAAACTATTTTTTTTCTTTGTATTATTCGCTCTACCTCAAAGTAATGCTTCAAGTATTAAAGTTTTAAGTGAACAATCAAAAGAAGATGTTGGCCATTCTTACTTTATTGATTTATTAAAATTTACAATTAGTAAAACCCAAAAAAAATATGAGCATAATAATGTTGATATTATTAGTTCTCGTAATACTACTCAAGAAAGAACATTAAACCTTTTAGAGAAAGGTTTTGTTGATGTTTTTTGGACAGGAACAGATATTGATAGAGAAGAAAGGTTTACACCTATTAGAATTCCATTATTTTTTGGTTTACTCGGTTATCGTATATCTATCATTCATAAGAATAATTTAAAAAAATTCAATCAAGTTACTTATAATCCAGATAAATTAAAATCTTTAACCGCTTGCCAAGGGCAGCACTGGCCTGATTCTAAAATATTAGAAGACAATGGCTACAAAGTATCAAAAGTTGCTCGTTTTGAGTCAATGTTTAAAATGCTCAGTTTTAGACGATGTGATTACTTCCCAAGAGCAATATTTGAAGGGTATGCAGAATTGGATATTGCACTTAAAGATTACCCTAATTTAATGATATTTGATCAGCTAATATTACACTATCCTTTTCCTATTTATTTCTTTGTTAACAAAGATAATAGAAAACTAGCTAATCAAATTGAATATGGTTTAAAACAAGCTATTAACGATGGTAGTTTAATCGAGTTTATGAAAAACCACCCTGTTTCAAAAAAAATCTTTCCCTTAAAGCAATGGCAAGAAAAACAATTTATCCATTTAACAAATAAATACTTAACCAATGAAACACCATTAAATGATGATTCTCTCTGGATCAAGCTCCATTAATATATTTTAAACTAGACGTTGCCTTACTATTTCAAATAAACATATCCCTGTTGCAACTGAGACATTTAAGCTTGAAACACTTCCTGCCATAGGTAATTTCACTAATTGATCACAATTTTCACGTGTTAATCGGCGCATGCCTTTTCCTTCAGCACCCATAACTAAAGCTGTAGCACCTGTTGATTCTACATCATATAAACAAGTATCTGTTTCTCCTGCGGTACCAATAATCCAAACGCCTCTATTTTGCAAAGCTTTCATTGTTCGCGCTAAATTAGTCACTTGGATCAAGGGTACTGTTTCCGCAGCACCTACAGCGACTTTTCTCACGGTTGCGGTTAATCGAGCAGCATTATCTTTTGGTACAATAATAGCTTGTACGCCAGCAGCATCAGCATTACGTAAACAAGCGCCTAAATTATGAGGGTCAGTTACTCCGTCTAAAATGAGTAAAAATGGTGAAATATTGCTTTTTTCTGATTGATCTAAAATGTCTTCTAAATCATTTTCGCTAAATGCTTTACCTTGTGTGATGCGAGCGACAACACCTTGGTGTTGTTCACCGTCACTTTTATCATCTAGAACTTTACGATTTACCAGTTGTGTCGAAATACCATACTTTCTCGACATATTGATAATTGGCATAAAGCGTTCATCTTCTCTCCCTTTCAATAAAAATAGTTCAATAAAACGCTCTGGAGAACGTTTTATCAACTCGTTTATTGCATGAATACCGAATACTAATTCGTCGTTTTTAGCCATTATTTTTCTCTTAAAATTTTACGTATTGGTTATTTATAAACATGTATGGGCCTAGCTTTTATTTTTACGAGCATTTTTCCCAGGACGTTTTTTCCGAGCTTTACGTTTAGCCGACTTAGATTTTTCCGGCTTATCTTTTGATGCTTTACTTTTTTTAGACTTAGTTGATGATTTCTTTTTATTTGATTTATTTTCCACTCTTTTTTCATGTTTTCGTTCATTGGATTTAGATATAGGTTTTGCTCGACTAATAACAGCCTTATCACCCGATAAAATGAGATCAATTTTTTTCTCATCTAATTTTACCGCAGCAACTTCTACTTCTAATACATCACCAACATGAAATTTAGCTCCCGTTTTTTCACCCGTTAAACACATGCGCACATCATCAAAGTGATAAAAGTCTCGACCCAATGAAGTAATATGAACTAACCCTTCAATATGTAAATCAGCTAACCTTACAAATAAACCAAAATTAGTGACGGTTGAAATTACTCCTTTGAAAGTATCCCCAACATGATCTTGCATAAATTCACATTTAAGCCAATCAGAAACATCACGCGTAGCATCATCTGCACGGCGTTCAGTCATTGAACAATGTTCTCCAAGCTCGATCACTGCCTCTTCAGGATATCCGTAACAACCATCATTGGCAGTATTATTTTCTTGTTTTTCAAGAATTGCTTTTATAACACGATGGATCACTAAGTCAGGATAACGACGGATAGGAGAAGTAAAATGACTATACGATTCTAATGCTAAACCAAAATGCCCTAAGTTATCACTTTGATAAACAGCTTGACGCATTGAACGTAACAACATCGTTTGAATAAGTTCTTGATCAGGACGACCTTTTATTTGTGCCAAGATAGCACTGTAATCCGCGGGTGATGGACCATCATCACCTTCGCGTTTAGTACCAAGGCTTAACCCTAATTCTGCTAAATATGTAACAAAATTATTATATTTATCATCACTCGGTTTATCGTGAACACGAAACAATCCTGGCATTTGATGTTTTTCAACAAATTTGGCAGTGGCAACATTGGCTAAGATCATACATTCTTCAATAATCTTATGCGCATCATTACGTACCAAAGGCTCAATCGATTCTATTTTTTTATCGGAATTAAAAATAAAACGAGACTCTTCAGATTCAAAAGCAATTGCACCTCGACTTTGGCGTGCGGCAATTAACGCCAAATACATTTTATTTAGGTTTTCTAAATCAGGAACTAATGCTTGATATTGACTTCGAAGTTCTTCATCACCTGTATTTTCATCATCACCTAAAATTGCCGCTACTTTAGTATAAGTAAACCGAGCATGGGAACGCATTACTGCAGGATAAAATTTACTACCTGATAGTTTACCTGCTTCACTGACTGTCATTTCACAAACCATACAAAGCCTGTCAACATCAGGGTTTAATGAACATAAACCGTTTGAAAGCTTTTCAGGCAACATAGGGATCACTTGGCTTGGAAAGTATACTGAATTACCACGAGAAAGTGCTTCGTCGTCAAGTGCCGTTCCTGTGCGTACATAATAACTCACATCAGCAATAGCTACCCATAATCGCCAGCCACCTGACTTTTTAGGTTGACAATAAACTGCATCATCAAAATCACGAGCATCTTCACCATCAATAGTTACCAGTGGTAAATCACGTAAATCGACTCTGGGTAATTTTGCTTCATCTTCAACTTCATCAGCAATAAGAGCAACTTCTGCTTCTACTTCACTGGACCATTGATAAGGTAAATCATGTTCTCTTAACGCAATGTCTATTTCCATACCAGGCGCCATATGGTCACCTAAAACTTCAATAACTTTCCCAACAGCATTATTTCTCTTTGAAGGTCGTTGAACCACATTGACCACAACCATTTGACCATGACGTGCCGATAGTTTTTCTTTGGGATCAATTAATATATCTTGTTTTATACGAGCATCATCAGGTACAACAAAACAAATATTATGCTCTAAGAAGAAACGACCTACGATACCTGTTTGACGAGGTTTAATAACATCAGTGATCTTAATTTCCTGACGACCTTTTCTATCCGTTCGGTCAACTAAAATAGCTTCAACCACATCACCATGAATCACACGTTGCATTTCATGAGATGAGATAAATAAATCTTTAGGCTTTTTCTCCCCTGGTTTAGTATCTGGTGCAAAAAAACCATAGCCATCACGATGTCCAATGACTGTTCCTGTTAATAAATGATTTTTTGGTGCAATAGCATACTGTTTAAATTTATTAAAAATCAGCTGTCCTGCATTCTCCATCGCTCTTAAACGACGCTTTAAACCTATAATATGTTCATCTTCTTGATACTTTAAGGTTAGGCAAAGTGATTTAAAATTAGGAGGCGTAGCTGACTTCTCTATGATCGATAAAATCAATTCACGGCTAGCGACAGGGTTATCGTATTTACGAGATTCGCGTTGTTGGTGTGGATCTTTAATGTTGATTATACTTACTCAAGATATTTGTTAGTAAGTATATCTCAGTTAGAACATTTGGTTTAGTATTTTCCTTTTTTAGCTGCATTAACTACACGTTCAGGCATTTTTTCAGCAAGGTCTGCAAGCAAATAGCCAATTTTTTTATGAATTTTTTTATCATCGGTAACCGAGTGATGAAGCTGAGCATATAATTCAGGAAAATCCAACGGGCTGCCTTTTCCTGAGTTATATATTTGTGCAAGACGAATCTGAGCATTCAGATTATTTAAGCTTGCCGCCTCTTTGAGGAAAATAATTGCCTGTCTTATATCTGGTTGCATAAATTTTCCGACATGATAATAACGGCCTAATTGTTCAAGCGCTTCAGCTAGCCCTTGATCTGCTGATTCACGCATATAATGTAAACCTAAAGGCACGTTTTTTTTCACACAAACACCAAATGCTAACATGTCTCCCCACAAGAACTGAAATGAGGGTTTACTCGCAATAACTGCACGAGCTTCAATATCTTGAACTAATTGGCATTCATCAATAACCATTTGACTTAAATGCTTATTTTCTTTTATCAAGTCAAGTAATACATCATCAGTGTAAATCTGAACCACATTTAATTTAGCACCAAACGCACTAGGTAAATAACTACTTAAAATAAACAAAAAAACTAAAATAATACGCATAAGGTTACCTATTAAAATCTGATAAAATAAAATTGAAAATAGAATATTCTTTTATCGGCAATTATTTAAAAAACCAAAGTTATTTGAAAAATTGAATCAACAAATTCATAGTCTATACTAAAAAGCATAGCAAAATTAATACCATAATCTAACACCAAACAGTTAATAGCAGTATGATAAAAGAAATTGATATATCAGAATTACAAATAGGGCACTTTGTTGTTGAAATTGTTCGACAACAAAGTAACTTTACGCTTACACATGCTGGATATATCAAAAGTGATCTCGTAATTAATAACTTATTGGTAAAAGGTGTCGAAAGTATTTTAATTGACGCAAGTAAAACTAAGCGAGCTAACGATCTAGATGATAAAGAAGATAATAAAACGTCCATCATCATGGATGTTCATAAAGCCAAAGAAATTTTCAATGAATCTAAAGTAATACAACAAAAAATATTTTCTGACGCACAATACGGAAAACCTTTAGACTTAAGCCCTGTCGTTGACATTACCAATAAAACTATAGACGAGATCTTTAAAAACCCTGATGCACTCGCTTGTGTTATTAATATCAGAAATACCGATGAATACTTATTAGAGCATTCCGTTTCAGTATCTGTATTAATGACCATATTTTCTCGTTTTTTAAAAATCGAAAAGCCTATCGTTCAACAGTTATCTGTAGGTGCTTTTTTACATGATGTAGGCAAAATCAAAATCCCTGAAAAAATATTAAATAAGCCAGGAAAGTTAACTGATGATGAATTTACAATCATGAAAACACATGTAAGTCATTCCATTGATATTATTAAAAGCACCCCTGGTATTTCAGAATTAAGCTTAGAAGTTGCTGCATTACATCATGAGAAATTAGATGGAAAAGGTTACCCATTTAACATCACTGAAAATGATATTTCAACTTACGGACGCATGATTTCAATTTGTGATATTTTTGATGCGCTAACCGCAAACCGTTGTTATAAAAAAGGTTATAGCCATATTAAATCATTTAGCATTTTACGAAGTCTTGCCGAAAATAACCATTTAGATAAGCGACTCGTTAATCTATTTATTAAGTGTATGGGAGTTTATCCTATAGGTTCATTAGTTGAACTAAACTCGAATAAAGTAGCCATTGTAGAGCAACGAAATCATAATGACCCTACCAACCCTAAAGTAAGATCTTTTTATAATGCTTCACATAATCATTATGAAATGGCTGAAGATATCGACTTAGCAAAAGACAAAGACTTTATCGTAAAAGGGGTAAGAGCCGATGATTTTGACCTAGACATGAACAAAATCATCGAATTTTTACTGATGGAAGGTTGAATAAAAGCCCCATCATCAATGACAAGGACTCCTATTTTCCCGACAAGGTTATCTAAAAGATCCTGGCCACTCAGCAGCAATGAAAGTGAATATTGTCCAAACAGCCAAATTTTGACGCATATGTTCTGGGTTCACTTTATCAAAAGTATCATCAGGCGTGTGATGTAAATCAAAATAGTCAGTGCCATCTTGCATCAGGTTTATCGCCGGAACACCTAAAGCAGCTAAAGGAATCATATCAGGTCCCCCGCTTGTATTGCCGCTACGTCTACTAACACCTAGTTTTCCCATTATTGCAGCCATAGTATCAACCACGTGTAACGCGTTAGGTGAAATATTATCAGATGATTGAAGACCATATACAGGGCCTGCACCAAAATCAGATTCAGAACCTATAATATGATTTTCAATCGTACCATCAGCTTGTCTTGCTTTTGCGTATGCACGAGCACCGATCAAACCTAATTCTTCTGCGCCCCATAAAATTACTCGAATAGTACGGCGTGGATTAACTTTGACGTTATTTTTAATAAACGCACCAGTAGCTATTCCTATTGCTACTCCTGCGCCATCATCGACAGCTCCTGTTCCTAAATCCCAGCTATCTAGGTGTCCACCAATAACCACTACTTCATCAGGAAATTCACGACCTGTGATTTCACCAATTACATTTTTAGTAACAATTGGTCCTAAATCTTTGGTTTGAATATTCAAACGTATTTTAGGGGTATGACCATACTCCATCAAGCGTACTAATTGATCAGCATCAGGGTTAGATAGTGCAACAGCAGGCACTGCGGTATAACCCATTGCCACATTTGTTGCCCCCGTGTGCGGGTTACGGTGATCATCTGTACCTATCGAACGAATCAATAGCGCTTCGGCTCCTTTTTGAGCCGCAAGTTCATGTCCCTTACTACGAGCTATGTTGGCCGAGCCATAGCCAGCACCATTTTTAAATCGTTCCATGCGATTACTAATGAAGGCTATTTTACCTTTTAAACTACCGTCATCTGATTTTTCAAGATCAGCGTAACTTTTAAAATGAACAATTTCAGCTTCTAAACCATTTTCTGGTGTTGATTTTGAACGACCGAGCGCAGTTACTACCATTTTCTGATAAGAAGGCATTAAAATTTCAGCCGTTTCAACTTCACGAACCCAGCCATTCATTTTAACGTCTTCGGTATAAACTTTATCAAAACCCAATGCTTTAAGTTTTTTTATGCCCCATTCAATACCTGCTTTTTCACCAGCAGTACCTGGATGACGAGCGCCAACTTCAGTAGTTAATGATTTTAGTATTTCATAAGCACTATCATCTTTAATTGCCTTATCTCGAAGGCTGGTTGTAATATCCTTGGTTTCTTTTGAAACGGGAATAATTGTGTCATTAGCAAAGATTGGTGCTGTAAATGCAATAGCAGCAAAAGCTGCTAGTTTAATCAATTTCATTGAAACTCCATTTTGAGTATTTTTATTTAAATAGGTTATTATCTTTTAGCTCTTAATCCAAGGCTTCTTTTGAGTAGCTTAATCATTTTTTATAGAAAACTGCGATGTAATAGATTTGGCGAGAAGTAGCTACCAACATAAATAAAAGTAACCGAACGCATCTGTCACTTTATTTATTATAATTCTAATTTTACGCAGCCGTTTTTGCACGTTTTAGTTTTTTGAAAAAAGCCAATTTATTCTGCCCTTTTCGAGCACTTCTATTGCGATCTCTTAAAACGATTAAACAAGGTGTTAATACCAAAGTTAATACTGTTGCAAAGGCTAAACCTCCTGCAATGGCTGTAGCTAATTGTGTCCACCATTGTGTTGATGGTGCACCAAAAACAGCCGTTCGATTAAAAAAATCTAAATTAACTTGTAGCACCATAGGTAGCAAACCAAGAATGGTAGTAATCGTTGTTAACATCACTGGACGTAAACGTTGTGCTCCTGTTTGTAAAATTGCATCAACTGGTGATAAACCTGATTTTCTCAAAACATTATAAGTATCAATTAATACTATATTATTATTCACCACAATCCCTGCGAGAGAAATAACGCCAATTCCCCCCATAACTATACCAAAGGGTTTTTGCACCAAAAAGAGTGCCAAAAATACACCTACTGTTGAAAAGACAACTGCACTTAAAATCAAAAATGCTTGGTAAAAACTATTAAACTGGGTCACTAAAATAATCGCCATAACAAATAATGCGATACCAAAAGCGTTCACCAAAAATTCTTCAGACTCTTGTTGATCTTCATTTTGGCCTTTTATTGTGATATCAACGCTTGGATCTATACCTAACAATGGAAATTGTGCTTTTAAAGTGGGTAATTCTGTTAATAATTGTGCTCCACTAATTAAATTTGCTTGAATAGTGACAACTCGTTTTCCATCTGTTCTGTGAATAGTATCTACCTTGGGAGCTGCTTTCCTTGTGACAAAACTACTCACAGGCACTAATCCCTCTGCAGTTTTAATACGTAGAGTATCTAACCGGCCAATGTTGCGTTTGTCTTCTGGAAAACGTACACGAATATCAAGCTCGTCATCTACATCATCAGGGCGGTATTCTCCCAATTTTAAACCATTAGTTACCATTTGAACCGTTGAGCCAACTAGAGCAGCATCAGCGCCATAAGTTGCCGCCTTAGAGCGATCAATTTTGAGTTGCCACTCAATACCCGGTTTTGCACCTGAATCTTCAATATCTGTAAACTTACCATTAGCAACCAATGCATTACGGATAATTTTAACTGAATCATTTAATTTATCAGGGAAGCGAGAATTCAATTCTAAACGTAAGTCTTTACCACTTTGTGGCCCATCTTCATTTTTTCTAACTTCTAATTCTACTCCCGCTAAATCACTTGTACGTTGATGAATAGCTTTTATCGTTTCATCTGAAGGACGTCGAAATTGCCAATTAATAAAATTAACCTGAAACGAACCTATAATGTCATTACCACCCGTTAACGTATATAAGGTTTCAATTTCTTCCATGTTGAGAATACGATTTTCAATATCTCGCATAATTTGATCTTTTTCTCTCACGGATAAATCGCCATGAGATCGCACAATTATTGTCGCACTGTTTGGTTCTATTTCAGGAAAAAAGACCGCACCTAAACCAGAAGCACTATATAGCCACATCACAAAAATAGCAGTACCAAAAGTGCCCAAGACAATTTTCCAAGGGTGGTGAATTGCTGTTTTTAGTAAAGAAATATACTTTCCGGTAAAGCCGGTTAACTTATCTAAACTTCCATCTTCTGTATGCTCTACTTGCTTTTTATCTTTGTCACTTAATACTCTAGTTTTACCAATAACACTACCAATTGTTGGCACGAAAACTAGTGCCATTGCAAGTGATGCTGTTAAAACAGCTATTAGAGTAATGGGCAGATATTTCATAAACTCCCCCATCATTCCTGGCCAAAACATTAAGGGAGCAAAAGCAGCAAGTGTCGTTGCAGTAGAGGCAATTATTGGCCATGCCATTCGTTTTGCTGCAACACCATAAGCAATATGACGAGGCTTACCTTCATTCATTTCCCTATCGGCAAATTCAGTAACAACAATAGCACCATCAACAAGCATGCCTACAGCCATTATTAAGCCAAATAAAACAACTATATTTACAGTTAAACCAGCAATCGCGAGTACTAATATGCCAGTTAAAAAAGCTCCTGGAATTGCTATTCCCACAAGAACAGCAGTACGAGTACCTAAAGCCGCAATAATAACAATAACCACTAATAACACCGCAGAAAGAACGTTATTTTGTAAATCACTTAAGGTGTCTTTGACATCAAGAGATTGATCGCCAATATAATCAACAATCACCTGATTGGGCCATTTCTCACGTTCTGCTTCTATCAATGTTTTTACATTATTAACTGTATTAATAATATTCTCGCCAGAACGTTTTTTTACTTCAAGGGAGACTGAACGCTCACCATTAAGACGAGCAAATGTAGATGGATCTTTATAAGAACGACGTACAGTAGAAACATCTTGGAAAGTAATAACTTTATCGCCATCGACTTTGATAGGTAATTCCAATAAATCTTGTACTGTTTCAAATACAGAAGGAACTTTTATCGCGAAGCGCCCTTTACCCGTATCCATAGTACCTGCAGGAACTAAACGGTTATTTCGTTCAACCAAATTGTAGATATCATTTTGATCTAGACCGTAACTTTCCATTAGCAAAGGGTCAACGATGATTTCAACCATATCTTCACGATCACCACCAATATCGACTTCAAGCACTTCTTGCATGCCTTCGATTTTATCTTTGAGGTTTCGTGCAAGCGTTAATAAACCACGCTCAGTAACTGGGCCAGATAATATGACGGTAACAGCAGGTACTTGATTTGCCATAGTGACTTCATGCACTTCTGGTTCTTCAGATTCTGAAGGTAATTTCGCTTTAGCAAGAGTCACTTTATCTCGCACATCCGCCAAAGCATCTTTAGGGTCTAAACCCGCTAAAAATTCAATATTAATCGATGCATGACCTTCGCTAGCTGTTGAAGTCATTTCTTTTATGCCAGCGATAGATTTTAGTTCTTTCTCCATAGGTCGAACAAGCATACGCTCAGCATCCTCTGGAGAGATCCCATCATGTACCATAGAGACATAAATATTAGGAATGGTAATATCAGGATTCGCTTCTTTAGCGATATTTGCGTAAGTAATTGCACCCGAAATTAGCAGAAGAACAAAAACCATTAATACAGAGCGAGTTCTTGTTAATGCCGCTTCGATAATAGTTAACATGAAGCCTCCTTACTTCTCTGTATTAGTTACTGACTCTACTGTGTCGCCAGCTCTAACAAAGCCTTGTCCTAAAGTGATAACATCAGCTTGTTGACCTAAACCCGTAAGCCATAGACCATCATTTTCACTTTTCACTACGTTAATAGGAGTAAAAATCACTTTATCATTGCTAACTGTTTTAACACCGATATTACCCAATTCATCTAGCGCTAATAACGCAGGCGACATTTTAATTGCAGGCACTTCATTTAAAACTATATTCACTTCACTACTTAAGCCAGCCAGTAATTGATAATTGTTATTTTCAATATTGACCTCTATTTTAAAGGTATTCGTTTTATCGTCGGCAACACTTGCGATATATCGTAACTGACCTTGTACTTGTGATTTATTCAGTAGACGAATTTCCGCCTGTTGACCTATTGATAGTTCCTCTATTTGATTTTCAGTAACAAAAGCACGAACGACAAGTGGATCCAAATCAGCAATCATTGCAACATCATCTCCACTTTGTACGTAATCCCCTTGTTCAACATATCGCGTATTTAAAACACCATCAAAAGGGGCTCGAATAACGGTATAGCCAATCGCTATTTCTAACCCTTTTATTTCTGCTTTAATTGCCGCAAGATTAGCTGCAGCACTGCTCACTTGTACTTTTCCTTGATAGCCGTCAGCGTTAAGTTTTTTCGCGCCTTGAAACTCTATTTCACGTTGTGCTAATAGCGCTTTACTGCGAACGAGTTTCGATTCAAGATCATTCATTTCTAACCTTGCGATGACCTCGCCTTTAACTACTCGCGAACCTCGCTTTGCTATTACTTGTGCTACTTTCCCTGATATCTCAGCTTTTAATGTCGTAATTCTATCTGGCTCGGTTCTTCCATATAGTTCAACAACATCACTAATATTTTCAGCATATAATCGTTCAACTTTAACTTTCGGGATGACAATATGGTCTTTCTCATTTTTTTGTGGAGCTTCTTGAGCTTGCATGACTCCAGAGGCCATCCATAAAACAAGAATTATTGTGATAGCCATTGCTATAATATAAGGTCTTTCAGATAACCACCGACGGCCATATTTACTGTGTCTCATGCGAGTCCTTTTCATGGTTTATGAGATTGTTTTTTAAGCTAAAGAGTACTAAAGGGAAGTATTAAATATTTTTAAGTAAAAAATTAGCATTGATATCATATCGAGCATTTTAACTATCGTCTACTCAACATATGAAACAATATGTAAACCCAAATTTAATTTGTGTGTTTTTGAAATTTATTGAGTTTTTAGAGAAAGGAGTTCACTAAGTTGATGGCAACTTAGTGATATTAATTAAATAGAGAAAGAAGCACCGCAACCACATGTCGTAGAAGCATTAGGGTTATTAACTAAAAATCGACTTCCTTCTAAACCTTCAACATAATCAACTTCGCCGTCAACTAAGTATTGTAAGCTCATTGGATCGATCACCATAGTGACGCCTTTTTTTACAATAGTCATATCCCCTTCATTGATCTTTTCATCAAAAGTGAAACCATATTGAAAACCAGAGCAGCCACCACCTGTCACATAAACGCGCAATTTCAATTCAGGATTTTCTTCTTCAGTGATTAACGCTAATACTTTATTTGCTGCAGCATCAGAAAATTTAATCGGTAATTCAGTTTCAGACATAGGGAGTAACGATCTCTTTATTTGTAGAAGGGAATTATCTTAAACTTGACTAATTTAATCAAGTATTAGTGAAGTGGTTTGAGAAAAACTTTTTAAAACGCTTTGCCAAGAATAACTTTCGTTGACTCGTTGATATGCTTGCCACTTACTTTTTGGCAATATGGCTGCAAGTTCAACCTTTTCAGGATTAAAGTTTTCAGGAAATGTAAACTCACCCTGTATTATTTGAAAGTATTGAAAATTAAATGATAATTGTTTTTTTGTTAATTTAGCAATTTTACTTAAATTTAGTTTGTGAGGTTTATTATCTAAGCTTCCTTGAAAAGAAAGCTCAACAGAACCTTTTGCATAACGTTTTTTTACTTTTTGCTGCACTAGAGCAATTTGAAATCGAAAGTGATTTGGGCTACTAGTCTCTGAAATTAAGACATTGTCGATAACCAAACCATCCGCTTGCTTTTCGGGAGCCATAACTTTTTCATAAAAAGCTAACTCTTTTTTTACTTGATAATGCTGTCGCTCAATTTCTTTTAATAATTTTTGAGATTTATGATTAGCTAAACGTTCAACTTCTAATTCTACTTCTAAAGTATTGATTCGGCGAGTTTGCTCACCTTGCTTATCATATAAGCTATCTAAACGTTGCTTCTGCTGTAGCATTGTTTGTTTTTGATAGCCATGAAAGAAGTTACCCACGCGATAGCCACAAAATAAACAAGTAACAATCAAGGCTAATAATAAAATTGCCGATCGAAAAGTACCTATACGAGACACAACAGTATTAAGATTTATTTTTGCTAACCAACTCATTTGTAAAGTATTATAATATCCATGAATATAAATTAATATTTGACTGTAAATTAACGTAATTAAGCCTAATATGATCTCATTAACCCCGTTAAGAAAACATTTAGCATTGCCGAGAACATCTTGGCAATTATGCTTACTTGCAGCAATTGGTGGGGCATTTTCCGCATTATTAGTAATACTGTTCACCTTAAGTATTAAAGGCCTACAACAGTTTTACTTGAATCAACTCGACGACTATACCAGTTTAGACATGGTAAGTCGTTTTGATTTACCGATTATTGGTGCAATATTAATAATAATTTTTTCTTGGTTCACTGGGTATAAGTATTTACGAACAGGAATCCCATTTGTTCTACATCGCTTAAAAGTAGCACATGGCATGATTCCACTACGAAATACAATTCATCAATTTGTAGGGACAGTAATAGCCCTAGCTTCAGGATTTTCAGTAGGTAGAGAAGGCCCAGCTGTTCATTTAGGTGCGGCTTGCAGTAGTTATATAGGCAGTTTATTAAAGCTTCCATTTAATTCGATAAGAACACTTTGTGCATGTGGTATCGCTGCAGGAATTTCAGCAAGTTTTAATACACCAATCGCTGCGGTAATATTTGTGATGGAAGTTATTTTACGTGAATACAAAGTACATATTTTTATTCCTGTAATGATTGCTGCGATTGTTGGTTCAATGATCACTCAGAATTTTTTTGGACCCGCGCATGAATTTGATTATTTTAATAAAATTGAATTAACTACTTTTCATTATCCTTTTATCGTTTTATTAGGGATCACCCTAGGTATTCTAGCTTTTATTTTTAATCGGTATTTAACGTTATTAGTTAAGTATTCAAATAATTTTCATATTATTCCTCGCTTACTATTAGCGGCATTTATCACAGGAACATTAGGTTTCTTTATACCTTATGCAATGGGCGCAGATATCAGTGCTGTTAATTTTTCATTGCAATATGACCAACATATTCAATTGTTACTTGGCTTACTAATTGCCAAAATAATCATGACAATAACGGCGTTAGGCTTAGGTATACCCGGTGGTATTATTGGACCAATTTTAGGTATTGGTGCTATAGCGGGTAGCTGTGCCTCAACTATAACGATGAACTTTTTTCCTGGACAACATCTAGCTACTGATTATGCACTAATGGGGATGGCAGGCTTTATGGCGGCAACACTCAATGCTCCATTAGCAGCTTTGTTAGCAGTTGTAGAGCTTTCAAATCAAATAGAAATTGTTATTCCTGCAATGATTGTTATTACTTCGGCATGC
>JAGSHH010000197.1 GCA_023954655.1 Colwelliaceae bacterium | reverse complement strand
GGCCCTACACTCCATAACAATAGCATTCCAAGCAAAGTTGAAAGGCATGATAATGGTCAATTAAGCATCCACCTTGAAAATGGCAGCTCTATTGGTCCGGTTGATACGTTAATTTGGGCTATTGGACGAGAGCCCGCTACTGACAATATTAATATTTCTTCTACTGGAATAGAGCTTGATCAACGTGGTTTTATTCCTACGGATAAATATCAAAACACTAATATAGATGGTATTTATGCAGTTGGTGATAATACTGGTCGTGCACAATTAACACCAGTTGCCGTTGCAGCAGGACGTCGATTATGTGAGCGATTATTTAACAATAAGCCTTATGAGCATTTAGATTATTCAAATATTGCGACGGTTGTATTTAGTCATCCTGTAATAGGTACAGTGGGCTTGTCTGAAAAAGAGGCGATTGAAGAATACGGTGAAGAGCAAGTAACAGTGTACAATTCTCAATTCACTGCACTTTATCAAGCGATTACTGAAGATTATCGCGATCCAACTCGAATGAAACTAATTTGTATTGGTAAAGAAGAAAAAATTGTTGGACTTCATTCCATCGGTTTTGGGAGTGATGAATTATTACAAGGGTTTGCTGTTGCTATGAAAATGGGAGCGACAAAAGCTGATTTCGATAATACTGTGGCAATACATCCAACTTCTGCGGAGGAGTTTGTAACTTTGACATGATTCAATATGGATTTATAGGTTTTCGTCAAGTTATGTATTGATACCAATAAGAAATTTTAGCTAAACCTAAAAATATGACTATAGTTAATAAGGGAACCTAAACAGATTATATGTTTAGGTTTTTTTATGTTTTTCTTGGAGGTTTGTTTGTTAGCAATATTAGATGGAATTAATAATGAAGAGTTGAGAAAAAAACGAATTATTCAAGTCACATGGCTTGCACAAATAGCCGTTATACTTGCCTCTTTCAATCCAATACTTGTTCAAGATTGGTTTAATTTAACCTTGCTGACTATATTTGTTATTGCTTTTTCTTTATGCCGTTTCTTGGCAAAAAAAGGTCGCTTAAATTTATCGGCAAATCTTGTATCAATTTCATTAACTATAATGATTCTTGTATTTTGTTGGTTCAATGAAGGTGTTAGAGATGAAATCTTATTAGTTTTTCCAGCGTTAATAACTTTTGCGGTACTAACTGGAACAGATAAATTTTTGTGGGGTGTTTATGCTCTAATATCCTGTAACTTAATGTTTATGGGATTGTTAAATGAACTTGAATTAGTTCAACATGAAACTTCTGGGGCAGGGATGATCTCGGCAATTACGATTATTATAATTCTCTCTGTTGTTACATATAGTATAAGAATATTGGGTTCAGATCTTCGGCTTGCCAATCATAAATTAAGAGAGAATAAAGAAGAGTTAGAACGAGAAGTAGAAGTGCGTACGAATGTACTCCAACAATCTTTAGAAGATTTAACATCCGCTAAGAATCAACTAGTTGAAGCTGAAAAAATGGCTTCTCTAGGTCGATTAGTTGCAGGTGTAGCACATGAAATAAATACGCCGTTGGGTATTGCGGTTACTGCCTCATCATTAATAAATGAAGGTACATTAGAGCTTAAGTCAACGTTAGATAAAAATGAGGTTACTAAGTCAGGTCTTACAAGCTACGTGAATGAAACTGAACAAAGTATAATTATGATTCAGGGAAATTTAAAAAGAGCGGCCAACTTAATTTCTGATTTTAAACAAGCCGCTGTATTACAAAGTGACGAAAGGGTTAAAACATTCAATTTATATGAAATGTTGTTGTCAGTAATAGAGCAGAATCAAGCAGTGAGTACTGGAGTAACGGCTCAGGTTTTAGGTGATAAAGCCGTTTTTATTAAACAAGACCCTGATGTTATTACTCGAATATTTACTAACTTATACTCAAATTCATGTATTCATGGCTTCTCTTCTCAAGAAGAAGGCAACGTGAAAATTGAAATTTCTCAATCAGGTGAATCTGTAACCATTCTTTATTCTGATGATGGTAGAGGGGTTGAGAAAGAAAATATCGAACATATTTTTGAACCTTTTTTTACGACCAAAAGAGGCAAAGGGGGAACCGGTCTTGGAATGCATATTGTTTATAATTTAGTGACTCAATCGCTAAAAGGTCGAATTAATTATAAAGAAGGGTATTGTAAAGGAGCGTGTTTCGAAATATCTTTTCAACTTGCTTAAACAAGTAATGATACGAAGAAATATTCAATTCACGCCTTTTAAAATTTTCAATTTTAAAGTTTATTACCCTTACGTGAAATAAGCCAATCCAGCACCTATAATTCCACCAATGGTCATTATCATTGTTGGTATACCTGACATCATTGCTCCAGCAACACGTTTACTTGGATCAGCAACATAGGCATTTGCATATAAAAAGCGACCAATAAGATAAACAACACCCAAACCAACCGCGTAAATCTCACCAACAAATATACCAAAAGCCCAAAGTGCAGGGATAAAACCTATTAATTGTTCCATTGTATTGTAATGAACACGATAATGACGTTCAAAAGTTTCATCACCAGCTGTTGCAGGTGCTTTAATATTATATTTCTCTCTAGCCATGCCGACTTTTGCACCAAAAAATAAGTATTGAGCTAAAGCAAGTAAGGTGATTATCGTGAGTAATTCCATAATGAGTCCTTTTTATTATTAAGTATTTTTATAATGTGTTTATCTTTAACGTTGTTATAGCCTTTACCTTTTTGGATATGTGTTTTGGTAAAATGATTAGTTGCTGTACAACAAAAGTATATAGACAATGTTTTGTCTAATGTACAAGTACTATCTAATGTTCTCCATATTAAAAATTAGCATTATATGTTTCAGTGATTGTTTGGCTTCTAAAATAAAATGAAGATTAAGGACGAAATGACATTAATCCGTATGATTATCTACTCAGATAATTTAATAAAATTGTCCTTAAGTACTTATTAAACAGATCTTATTTTTTATCACAAATACATGATGTTTTTTTGTTCGATATAATTCAATGTTTTTTATTAAATTTAAGATTAGAAAATAACTAATATCGTCGCTGTCACCTGTCACTTCTCGCTTATATTTTTTTGTTATTTACATGTGTCATAATTCTTTAAAAATAATTTAATAATAGTCTGGTAATGATGAAAAATTCTGGTAATCTCTTACTCCCTTGATGAGGATAGTTGATTGCTTTTCAGTCAATGATCAAGGGACAAATAAAATATTTATCCACATTTATAAAATAACAATAAGAATATAGATAAAAGGATTTTTTCTTACCTTTTCCCATATAAAACAACTACTTTAATGTAGAACGCCCATCTAGATGCCATATCTATTTGGCTTTTAATGCTGGTTTTCAACAAAGTTATCCACAATTTTCTGCTTTATTTTATGACAAAAATGGTTAATTGCTAGAGAGTCTTAGTGGTTTATGGCATGCTTAGCCAAATTTCTTTCTAATTACCATGTCATCATGTCCAATTCATCGTTATCCCCGCTTATTTTAGTTGATGGTTCTTCCTATTTATTTCGTGCTTATCATGTTCCTTATTTACAGGCACTATCGACTAAAGATGGACAACCTACGGGAGCAATAACGGGCGTATTAAATATGCTGAAAAGTCTCAAAAAAGACTATCCAAATGGTAATGTTGTAGTGATATTTGATGCTAAAGGTAAAACCTTTAGAAATGATATGTATCCAGAATATAAAGCTAACCGACCACCGATGCCTGATGATTTAAGAACTCAAATAGCACCATTGCATGAAATCGTTGCAGCGATGGGTTTACCTTTGTTGGTGATTGAAGGCGTTGAAGCAGACGATGTTATTGGCACATTAGCCGATCAAGCGACTAAAGCAGGAATCGAAACAGTTATTTCAACTGGTGATAAAGACATGGCTCAGCTGGTCAATGAACATGTGACTTTATTCAACACAATGACCGACGTTAAAATGGATGCAGCAGGTGTTATTGAAAAGTTCGGTGTTCGAGCGGATCAAATCATTGATTATCTTGCATTAATGGGAGATAAAGTTGATAACATTCCAGGCGTAAATAAGTGTGGGCCTAAAACTGCAGTTAAATGGCTAACAGAACATGAGACCTTAGATAATGTTATAGCCAATGCCGATAAAGTAAAAGGTAAAATAGGTGAAAACTTAAGAGAGGCTATTGAGTTCCTACCACTTTCATATGAGCTTGCCACTATAAAACTAGATGTTGAACTTGAGCAAACGGCAGAACAATTACAACCATCAGAACCAAATAAAGAAAAACTAATTGAGTTGTATAGTAAGTTTGAATTAAGGCGTTTATTAGCAGATATTCAAAAAGGTAATGGCTCTACAGCAGAGTTGAGCTCTACATCGCAAGAAAATGAAGACGAAGTAGAAACTTCAGTTGCAGATGACATTGAAACTGACTATCAAATAATTTTAAATAAAGATGATTTTACAACCTGGCTTGAAAAACTAAAAGATGCCGATCTTTTTGCTTTTGACACTGAAACTACCAGTGTTGATTATATGAGAGCTGAATTAGTAGGTTTATCGTTTTCAATTGAAGTTGGTAAAGCGGCTTATGTGCCTGTTGCTCACGACTATATTGATGCACCTGAACAACTTGATCGTGATTGGGTATTAGCACAACTTAAACCATTATTAGAAGATATCAACCAAGCTAAAGTTGGGCAAAATTTAAAGTATGATGCGAATGTACTTTCACATTACGACATAAAAATGCAAGGAATTAAGTTTGATACGATGATTGAGTCATACTGTTTAAATAGTGTTGCAACTCGTCACAATATGGATGCTTTAGCAGAAAAGTATTTAGGTTACAAAACTGTTCATTTTGAAGATATTGCAGGTAAAGGTAAGAAGCAACTAACGTTTAATCAAATTGAAATTGAAAAAGCAGGGCATTATGCCGCAGAAGATGCTGATATTACTTTGCGGTTGCATCAAGCAATATTTCCTCAATTAGAAAAAAAGACTGACCAACTGTCAGTATTCAATGAAGTTGAAATGCCATTAGTGCCTGTTCTTGCTCGAATGGAACAACACGGTGTTTTAATAGACAGTGATTTATTAAATGAACAAAGCCACTCTATTGGTATGCGTTTACAAGAATTAGAGATTCAAGCGCATGATATTGCAGGACAAACTTTTAATTTAGCTTCACCTAAGCAATTACAAAAAATATTGTTTGAAGATCTAAAAATTCCGGTAATAAAGAAAACCCCCAAAGGGGCACCATCAACGGCAGAAGAAGTTTTACAGGAATTAGCACTTGATTATCCTTTACCTAAAGTTATTTTAGAAAACCGTGGTTTAAGTAAACTGAAATCCACTTATACTGATAAATTACCATTATTAGTAAGTAAGTCTGGTCGAGTTCATACTTCTTATCAACAGGCTGTTGCTGCAACAGGCCGCCTATCTTCAACCGATCCAAATTTACAAAATATTCCAATTAGAAGCGAAGAAGGAAGAAAAATTCGTTTAGCTTTTATTGCTCCAGAAGACCATAAAATAGTTGCGATAGATTATTCTCAAATTGAATTGCGGATTATGGCGCATTTATCAGATGATCCAGGTTTAGTTTCTGCGTTTTCTGAAGGACGTGACGTACATAAAGCAACGGCGTCTGAAATATTTGATGTTGATTTAGCAGAAGTTACAAGTGATCAACGTCGAAGTGCTAAAGCGGTCAACTTTGGGTTAATTTATGGTATGTCAGCGTTTGGGCTTTCAAAGCAATTAGATATTCCTCGTCATCGAGCGCAAGAATATATGGATAAATATTTTGAGCGCTACCCGAATGTACTTGCTTATATGGAAGATACACGACAACAAGCAACAGAACAGGGCTACGTTGAAACATTGTTTGGACGTCGTTTATATTTACCTGATATTAAATCTAAAAATGGTATGCGCAGAAAAGGTGCGGAGCGTGCAGCAATTAATGCTCCTATGCAAGGTACTGCAGCCGATATTATTAAAAAAGCAATGCTAGCGGTTGATGAGTGGATAGAAAATAAAAATGACGACCGTATAAAAATGACTATGCAAGTGCATGATGAGTTAGTCTTTGAGATCCATCAAGACATTGTAGAAGAAACTACTGCTAAATTGGTCGATATCATGAATAACGCCGTAGCTTTAAAGGTACCTTTAATCGCTGAAGCAGGGGAAGGAGATAATTGGGAGCAAGCACATTAAGAATAAAATGTAATATTATTGCAATAAAGGCGTTCTTAT
>JAGSHH010000074.1 GCA_023954655.1 Colwelliaceae bacterium | reverse complement strand
TGGCTGATTAGTTTCCCATTGGTTAAGTCCCAAATATTTGCAGACTTTTTACTATCGGCAGTAAATGCATACCTGCCTTTTGCATCAAAAGCTACCATTGTGACTCTACTTGGATGATTAAAACGATAGATCACTTGGCCACTATTAGTATCCCATACATAAGCAACAAAATCGTTTGAACCTGAAATAGCAATTCGCCCGTTAGGTAGCATATCGACAGAATTTATTTTTTCTTGATGGCCTAAAAACTCGATACGTCTTCCTGATTGCGGTGTCATATGGACAACTTTGCCGTCACTTTTTCCTATTAGAATATATTTTCCGCCATTGGCGAGAGCGATATCTCTAATGTTTGAATCTTTGATTTGCCAAAAGCCTTCAGAAATTCCAGATGTTGTATTCCATAAAGAAAAGTTGGTTCGACTGGCAGTTAAAACATGACTATTATCATCAGAAATATCGGTAGCTAATACTAAGTTATCTGCAGAATCTTGTTGTTGTGACCAATTGAATTTTAATGCGTTTTCCTCTAAATCCCACAAACTTATCCCGTGATGTATAGAAGAAACCACACTGAGTTTCCCATCATTAGATATATTGGCGGCGTAAGCTCCTTCTACGGCATGCTGCCACCGCTCTAAAGGTTTATTTCCTGCTGGCTGGCAAGCTGAAAATAGCAAAGACACCATTAGCGAGCAGAGGACTAGATAACTTCGTTTACAATTAGTCAAAATATTATACTTTTCTCTTTTGATGTTTATCGTTAGTATAAGTTCTTTTTTAGCACATGTGTATTACACAAACTATTTTGCCCTCATATAAAATTATACTATGGGCATTTAATGGAGAAATAAATGAAATTGTTTAAACCCACTTTAGTGGCCTTAGCTCTTGTATCTGTAATTGGTTGTCAAGAAGCAAAACAAGAAGAACAAGCACCAGTATTAGACACTGAAGTGCAAAAACAGGCTTATGGATTGGGCGCATCAATTGGTATGTTTACTCAACGTAATTTATCTCAACAAGAAGAGTTAGGCTTAACGTTAGATCAAGCGTTAATTCTTCGTGGCTTTAAAGACAGCCTTGCTGGTAAATCAGTAATTGAGAAAGAAGAAATTCAAGCGTTGATGATGAACCTTGAGCAAACGATGAAAGCTAAGCAGCAAGAAGCTGCAGCTAAAGCTTCTGAAGCTAATATTGCTGAAGGACAGAAATTCCTAGAAGAGAATGCTAAAAAAGAAGGCGTTCAAGTGACTGAGTCAGGTATCCAATACTCAGTAATCACTGAAGCTGAAGGTGAAAAACCAACAGCAACAGATCGCGTTAAAGTACATTACCGTGGTACTTTCATCAGCGGTGATGAATTTGACAGTTCACATAAACGTAATCAACCAGCTGAATTTGGTCTTAATCAAGTGATTAAAGGTTGGACTGAAGCTGTTCAATTAATGAGTGTTGGTTCAAAGTATATGTTTACTATCCCTTCAGATTTAGCTTACGGTCCAAATGGTAGCCAAAGTATTCCTGGTAATTCAGTTTTACAATTTGAAATTGAATTACTTGATATTATTAAGCCTGTTGAAGCTCCAAAGGTGGGTGATAAATAAAGTTTAACTTTATTTATTTGATAAAAAAACCAGCGATTTTCGCTGGTTTTTTTGTATTTAACATTAAAATGTTATTTAACAATTACAAAGTTTTTTCTAGAATTGAAAAAAGCCTAACTGCTGCTTGTAGCATACGTTTATGCAAAATCACTTGATAATGTTGATGGTATTCTTTTGTAATGGTAATTTTTTCATTTTGTTTTGATTCGCAGCTAGTTTCGTTTAATTGGCAATAATTAAACTTTTCTTCACGGATAATAGTTAAAGATTCATTTGCCCAATCTGTTACATTACTTTTTATCCATTTTTCTTTTGGAGACAAGGCTAATTTTGAACTAAGCTCACGAGTAATTGATTTCTTAAATGCTAAATAGTCGAATTTTTCAGTTTTATTTTCACTTTTAGGCTTTGTATAAAGTAAACATTCATCCCAGTACCAGTGCAAATTATTACATCGCCCAACAAACGGGCTTATTTTATTGCGGTTCCCGCCATAGTCGCTTGAAAAGCTCACATGCAATGGTTGGTGAATATCTCCTAACCAATGACCTAAAAACATTAATGCTTCTGCTTTTTCTTGTGTATTGTTTGAGTTAGAAAGAGCCGTTTTGTGATAGTTAATTGCCTGTGTAATGCAGTCTTTTTTACAAGTATCTTTTGTTATTGATAAGCTATTACGCTCAATATTTATATAATGCCAAGGTTTAAAGCTATCAAATGCTTCGTTCTTTTTAATCGCATCTGCCCATGTGCAACTATTGGCAAATGTAATTGCACTAGACTCATCAACTCTATTATATGAATTAATTAGTTTTTTTTGTTTTTCAGGGAGTTGATTTAATAAACTATCAATTTTTTGTTGTTTGGCTAGAGGTAATAGATCATAAGTGAGTTGGCAAACGATTTGATGACTTAATTTCCCTAAAGCAAAAACGGGCGATGAAAATAGTGTTGTGAAAAAAACACTTAAAATAAACAGTAAACGTAATATCATGATTAGCTCTTATAAAGTGGTAATGTTTTGCATTGGTTATCTAAGATGAAACATTATCCTATAATCTTTTTTAAAGATAACTAAACTTGATACTAAGTTAGAAAATTTTGTGTTGACCTTTATTTTTTTAAATTTGTTGGAACATCATTATGGATAAATTTGATGTCATAGTAGTCGGTGCAGGCGTTGTTGGTTTAGCTATTGCGGCTAGGCTTTGTAAAGACTATAAAAAAGTATTAATTATTGATAAAAATGCTCGGTTTGGTGAAGAAACAAGTAGCCGAAATAGCGAGGTGATCCATGCAGGTATTTATTATCCTAAAAATAGTTTAAAAGCACAGTTATGTGTTGAAGGTAAAGAATTGCTTTATCGTTACTGTCAGGAGCGCCATATTCCTCATCAGCGTATTGGAAAGTTGTTAGTTGCTCATGATGATGATGAAGAAGCTTTTCTCGAGAAAACATTGTTTACTGCGAGAACAAATGGTGTCCATGATTTAGTATGGCAATCGTCAGCCCAGTTAATAAAAAATGAACCTGAACTTTCGGCAAGTGCGGCTTTGTTGTCTCCTTCAACTGGCATTCTTGATGTTCATAGTTACATGCAAAGCCTTGTTTTTGATATAGAAAAATATGGTGGAATGTTTGTCGCTAATACTGAAATGTTATCTGCTATACCAACAAGTGATGGTTTTAATATTAAATTGAAAAGCGTTAATGACTATTTATCTTTATCTTCACGTTATTTAATCAATAGTGCTGGACTTCATAGTACGAAATTAGCCGGAAATATTGATACATTATCGCCTAATTTAATTCCAAAGTTATATTGGTGTAGAGGTCATTACTTTTCTTATTCAGGGAAAAGCCCATTTAAACAGCTAATTTATCCTATTCCTGAAAAAGAAGGTTTGGGTATTCATGCATCCTTGGATATGGGAGGGGGATTAAAGTTTGGACCTGATACACAATACATTAAAGAGTTAAAATATGATGTATCAGAAAAGTTAAAAAATAAATTTTATGTTGCTATTCAAAAGTACTTTCCTAACGTAGAGTATAAAAAACTTCAGCCTGACTACTCAGGAATTCGTCCTAAATTACAAGGAGAAGGTGAAGGATTTAGGGATTTTTTTATTCAGTCGAAGCAACAGCATGACATTAACGGATTAGTAAATCTATTTGGTATTGATTCACCAGGCCTAACATCAAGTTTAGCTATAGCTAATTATGTTGCCAAAGTAATGCTTGATGATTAATCGCACAATTGTTATATGATATTCTTAAATAACTATTCATAAATAGTGAATTTTTTGTCACTATGGACTTGCCGTTTATCACTATTATTTAATTGGTCTATATAATTAATTTAAGCGTGATAAATTTTAATCAAAAATAAACTGAAATTCTCTCTGGATTATAGTTTTTGTGATGTATTAGGTAGCTTTCTAGTAAAATGATATATCAATCATAACTACTGTGTAAGCGATTTGTAGGGGTAGCATTTGCTACCCTTTTTTTTATTCAACAAAAAAGGTAGTTAAAGGAAACTGGAATCGTCAATTTATTCTGATAGTATTATTGTATATAAATACAATTAAAAGACTTAAATGCGCAGTAATTATTCTCAAGATTTAACCGATCAAATGAAGCAAGTTATTTTGGGTACTCAATTTACTCTTGTCCTAATATCCCTTTATCGTGCTTATCACGATGATTTCTTCACTAGCTTAATCTTGGGTGCTACTGTTATTTTTTTACAAGTACTAAAAATTGTACTTAAGAAGGGCGGAATAAAACTTGCGAGTAATTTATTCAGCATTATTATTTTTTCTGTTGCTTTTAGTTATATGTGGACATATGAGGGAATAAGAGATGAGGTGGCTTTTGTTCTCCCGTCAATAATCGCATTCTCATTGATTACGGGCTCTAGAAAAACAACAATTTTTTTAATTATATCATTAATTATTGGTGTACTTTCATTAGGGCATTTTACTGATATTGGCATTCGTGCTCAGACCATTTCCACAAATAATTTAAAATCCTCAATTTTAATTTTAATGTTAATGTGTTTTGGTATTTTTCTTTATTGGACACTTTTTAATTATTTAGTCAAAGCTTTAAACAAGATTAAAAATACCCTTAGTACTCAAACTGCGATTCTAAATAACCTAGGTGATTCACTTATTATTACTGATATTGAAGGCATTATTCTTCAGGTATCGAAAAGTAGTAATATTTTGTTTGGTGTTAATGGAGAATATTTGATTGGTAAGAGTATTTTTTCATTAATTCCTGACGCTAATACAGCTTATCAAAATATTTCTCAAAATATTAATGGTGATAGACATTTTCAGCAACTTCAAGCATATAAAGATGACGGGACTCAATTTGATATTAAATTAGTATTAACAAAAACAGAGGTAGAAAACGAATTTACTTACATTGCCCTAATTAGCGATATATCAGAAAGTCTTGCTGTACAAAAGCAGTTGAAACTTGCCCTAGAAAGCGCAGATAAGGCCAATCAATCTAAAAGTGAGTTTTTGGCAAATATGAGTCATGAAATCAGAACACCTATGAATGGTGTGATGGGGTCATTACAAATTTTAGAAAGAGAAAACTTATCTGAAAATGCTAAAGAAATGGTAAAAACTGCTGCCATTTCTTCATCATCGCTATTAACTATTATCAATGACATTTTAGACTTATCTAAAATTGAGGCTGAAAAATTAACTTTAGAGGTTGTCCCTTTTAATCTATCAAAAATTATAGATAATTTGCTTAATGAAATATTTGAACTTTCCCAAGAAAAAAATAATAAAATTACATTTACAATTCAAGATAGTTATAGAGAAGGCTGGGAAGGGGATCCTGTAAGGGTTAAACAAATAATTTTAAATCTACTATCTAATAGCATTAAATTTACACTAAATGGTGAAATCAATATTGTTTTAGGTTTAGCATCAAACGGGCATCTACAAATCAGTGTTAAAGATACTGGGATTGGTATGTCGCAAGAAACGATTAATAATTTATTTATTCGTTTTCAACAAGCAGATAACTCTACAACAAGAAAGTTTGGCGGTACGGGATTAGGCATATCAATAACCCACTCTTTAGTCACATTAATGAAAGGGACAATTGATGTTCGCAGTGAATTAGATAAAGGCACTACTTTTATTATTACATTACCACTTAAATCTAATGATTCTAATAACGATACCATTAAAGCCAATGAAGAAATTCAAGTACCAGATTTAACTGGAAGAATTATTCTTTTAGCTGAAGATAATCGAATAAACCAGAAAATATTTGAAAATATGATGAAAGCTACTAACGCGCAAATATATATGGTTGAAAATGGTATTGATGCAGTAGAAAAATCTTCAAAAATAGATGTAGATATTATTTTTATGGATATACAAATGCCTGAAATGGACGGAAGGGAGGCGTGTAAGATTATTAAAAAGCAAAAGCCTCTTACCCCTATTATAGCTTTAACTGCCAATATTATGGTTGATGATGTTAAGCAATATGCAATAGACGGATTTGATGCACACATTGGAAAACCAATAAATATTAATGAGCTTTATCGTGCTATTAACTGGTATGTACTTTAGCGTAACTTTATCTCATTCAAAATAGTCTTTTTATCTAAACCAAGTGAAAGTATTTCTTCAGAAAAAAACATTGAAGTTATATTGGCGACACGTTTTAGACCATTTATATCGCTATCAGACCATTGCGTTGCATTACCTTCTCTTTCACAACATATTACTCCAGTGGGTTTAAATTGAAAATGAAAAGTAAAATCGAGCAATGAAAAAATATTTAATGGTTTAAAATAGACTTCATTAAAGCAATACGTAGATGGATTTTCACGAGCATCAGAAGCAGACAATACTTTGTTTTTTAATATATGCTCGAAATATTCAGGGAAGTCTTTGGCTTTTAATGATTGACCATTTGACAGAGCATTCGTTGAATCCAAACACATTAAACAAAAAATCTCATCTGCTTCTTTGTTAAATAACCACAAACTTACACGATTTGCATTAGGTGCTATATCTTTTATTTTTTGGCAGATACTTTGAAGTTTTTTATTTGTACTGTTTTCAAATGAACTAACACAAGCGGTTAATTCTTCATAATGTTTAAGCATTAAATACCAACGATAAGAACGATTCTTATTTATTATACTAGCTTGCTTATTAACTAAGATAAATGTTGTTTAGCTTTTTATTCATTAATCCCTTATTTAGAAATTAATAATTCACTTTTGAGTTAACCTAAATCATAACATTCCATAATATTCTAACTTCTTGAAGGAGCGCTTTGATAATTGGATCATTTAATCGTTTAGTTAATACAACAAATGATAAAGGGATTGAAAAATCAAGATAAGGGAAAATATTGATCTCTCCTTTTTCTTCTTCCTTTTTTGCTGTTGTTAATTCTAAAAAGCTTAGACCTATGCCGTCTTTCACTAAATCTAAGCGTGATTGATCATTATCACTTTGAATTTTTGATTGAATATTGATTCCTAACTTTTCTTTAAGCGTCTGATCAAAAGGGCAATATTGGTCCATAGTGATCCAAACTTCTTTTGTTAAATCAGTACAAGTGATGATGTTTTTGCTTTCGAAGCATTTTGGGGCAATTGTGGTGATGTTTTCTTGTTTAATTTCTATTGCCGTAAAACCTTCAGGTATATTGCCATATATATAGCCGCCATCCATTTTTTCATCATGAATTTTAGATATTATTTTACCCGTTGAGCTTTGTTCAAACCTTAAAGTAATACCAGAGCAATGTTCTAAAAGATTCTTAATTAACTCTGCGCCTTTCAAATTTTGAAGGTTTTGATTAATGCCTAAGATAAAGTTACCGATAAGTTCATCTTGATTATCAGCAGCAAGGTTAACCATATCAATCGCTGAATCTAACGTTTTTTGAGCTTTGGATAATAATAACTGGCCTTTTTCGGTTAATGCCATTCCTTTAGAAGAACGAATAAATAATGGGGTTTCTAATTCTTGTTCTAACATTTTTATATGGGCACTAATTGCCGGAGGAGTACTACATAACCTTTTGGCAGCTTGTGTCAGGTTTTTGGTTTCGGCAACCACTACAAATGATCGTAAATGATAAAACTCCACAAACTTCCCTTATATAAACACATAACAATTACTAGAGATTGAAATATAAAGTATTCAGCCAACAAGTTGTATTCATTATTATTGAACTAGGTGTTCAGTAATAATGAATTTTATAAAAAGTACCAGCATATTAAAGTAGTACTTAGTTAAATATCTCAAGTATTTTATATTTTTAAAAGGAAAGCATTATGTCAAACGTCTCTAATTACCCTGCCGCTCTGTCTGAACAGGCATTTACATTTTTTAGTAAGAAATTAGGCTATGAAACAGATTGTTCAGATGTTTATTCAGATATAAAAATAGGGAACCCTCAGTTTGTTTTACTCGATGTGAGATCAGCAGAAGCCTATAAAAAGAGCCATGCAATCACTGCTATTAACTTTCCTCATTGTGAAATGAATGAGTCGTCTTTAGCTAAATTTTCTAAAAATACCATATTTGTTGTTTATTGCTGGGGGCCTGGTTGTAATGGTGCGACTAAAGCTGCAATGAAATTAGCTGCATTAGGTTTTGCGGTTAAAGAAATGATAGGAGGAATACATTATTGGGAAGACTTTGAACGTTATCCGGTGAACCGTCGTATTGAAGAAGCTCAAAAATAACACCGGCTCTCTTTAGAGTGTTAATGGAGAAAACAATGCGATTTCAAATCAGAGCAGCCTCTAAGGGGGATTCGCTGCAGTTATCTGATTTAATGGCTGAGCATGCTCGATATGAAGGGTGTGAGCTAATTATTCAGTCACAATTTTCTGTTTTACAGGATTTGAAAAATACGCCTTTACATATTTTTGTTGTTGAACAAAATCACCATCTTGTAGGTTATATGTCATTAGTAAAACAGTATTCAACTTGGGATATGGATTGGTATCTATATCTTGATTGTTTATATTTGCAAAAAAGTGCAAGAGGAAAAGGCCAAGGTAGACAGTTAATGGAGCGAGCATTGGTCTTATCCGAATCTTTAAAAATAAAACTGATCCAATGGCAAACACCGATTGACAATAAAAATGCGATTAGTTTCTATCATCAGTTAGGGGCAAAATCTAAAACAAAGCAAAGGTTTTATTGGAGCAATAGAAAGCTTAAAAATTAATTAAAAGTATTCAAGAAACTTTACATACTTAAACAATGCTCAAGAAGATTGAGAAAAACTTTCATGGCTGCATATTCTTTTTTGGAATAAAAAAGCCGTTTCTATTCTTTTTGCTTTGTATCAACAAGGTCTATCATTTCATTAATATTTTGAAATGGGCGAGTTGACGATATGTTGTCAGAACAGCAAAATTTAAATCAAACCATGCTTAATGCAGAGCAACTTGGCTCTCTTAAGGAAGTTATTGGTACTTATTCTCCACTACAATTAGCATGGGCTAGTGGATATTTAGCGGCTAAGAGTGAAGGCTCTTCTGTTGTTGCTTTAACTACAGAAAATACACCAAAGGCTTCTTCTACACTCACCATTTTATATGGCTCACAAACAGGTAATGCAAAAGGTGTTGCTAAATCGTTAGCAGACCAAGCGACTTCACAAGGTCTAACTGTTGATCTGAAAAGCATGGGCGAATTTAAACCTAAGAGCATTAAAAATGTTTCACACTTATTGATCGTTGCAAGTACCAATGGTGAAGGTGAAGCGCCTGATGATGCAATTACGCTTCATGAGTTTTTATCCTCTAAAAAAGCGCCAAAATTAGAAAGTTTGCAATACAGTGTTTTAGCTTTAGGTGATACAAGTTATGAGTTTTTCTGCCAAACAGGTAAAGACTTTGATGAATATCTTTCTAAACTAGGTGCAAAACAGATAGCTCCTCGTGTTGATTGTGATGTTGATTACGAAGATGCCGCAGCCGCTTGGTCAGAAGAAATTATTTCGAAAACTATAGATTTAGTCGGTAACAATGAAGAAAAATCAAATGTTGTTGCAATGCCAACTACAGGGGCTGTGAGCCAATATACTAAACAAAACCCTTATTCTGCCGAATTAAGTTTAAGCCAAAAAATTACAGGTCGAGATTCAGGTAAAGATGTTCGACATATTGAAATTGATTTAGGTGACTCGGGAATTACATATCAGGCGGGAGATGCTTTAGGTGTCTGGTTTGAAAATGATGCCGAACTTGTGGTTGAGCTTATTTCTGAATTAAACCTTCTTGCAAATGATGAAATTACCCTTGCAAACGAAAAGTTATCTTTAAAAAATGCGTTAACTTCAAAACTGGAAATTACTCAAACATCAGTGAATTTTATAAGTTTTTGGGCGGAACTATCTCAAGATAAAGCATTGTTGAAAATTGCTGCTGACAAAAATGAAGCGCGTGAATTTGCCGCAAATCATCAGGTGGTTGACGTTATTAAATCCGCTCCGGCTAAAGTTGAAGCTCAAGATTTTGCTGATTCATTACGTAAAATTACACCGCGTTTATATTCTATAGCATCAAGCCAATTAGAGGTTGAAGAAGAAGTTCATTTAACGGTTGGTCTAGTTGAATATGATCTTGATGGCCAAGTTCGAGCAGGTGGCGCATCTAGCTTTTTAGGTAAACGTTTAGAAGAAGGTGGCAATGTTAAAGTATTCATCGAACATAACGATAATTTTCGTTTACCTTCAGATGGTAATACTCCAGCAATTATGATCGGCCCAGGTACAGGGATTGCACCATTTAGAGCATTTTTACAAGAAAGAGAAGCATCAGAAGCTGAAGGTGATAACTGGTTGTTTTTTGGTGACCAAACATTCACTCAAGACTTCCTTTATCAACTTGAATTACAAGGTTATATGAAGTCTGGCTTATTAACGAACCTCGACTTGGCGTTCTCGCGTGATCAAGCACAAAAGATATATGTTCAAGATCGTCTTCGTGAAAAATCGGCAGATGTTTATGCATGGCTAGAACGTGGAGCACATTTATATATTTGTGGTGACATGAGCCGTATGGCAAAAGATGTAGAGACTGCTTTGATTGATATTATTGCTGAACAAGGCAAGAAAACGAATGAACAAGCTCAACAATATTTAAAAGATTTACGTAACGCTAAGCGTTATCAGAAGGATGTTTACTAATGACTGATTTAACTCTAGAAAAAGGCCCATTAGTTGTTGAAGGTAAACTTGCCGATAATGAGCGTTTGAAAGGTGAAAGTAACTTTTTACGAGGTGGTATTGAGCAGGACTTATCAGATAACTTAACAGGTGGCTTTAACGGCGATAACTTTCAATTAATTCGCTTTCATGGCATGTACCAACAAGATGATCGTGATATTCGCGCAGAACGTACAAAGCAAAAATTAGAACCTTTACATAATGTTATGCTACGTGCTCGTATGCCTGGTGGGATTATTAAACCTGAACAATGGTTAGCTATTGATAAATTTGCACAAGAAAGTACTTCTTATGGAAGTATTCGGTTAACTACACGTCAAACATTCCAGTTTCACGGGGTGCTTAAGCCAAATATTAAATTAATGCATCAAACATTAAACAGTATCGGTATTGATTCAATAGCAACGGCTGGTGATGTAAATCGCAATGTGCTTTGTACCACTAACCCTGTAGAGTCTGAACTTCATCAAGAAGCGTATGAATGGGCAACTAAAATCAGTGAACATTTATTACCTAAAACGCGTGCCTATGCTGAAATTTGGTTAGATGGTGAAAAACTTGACGGGGCTGACGGTAAAGATACTGAAGAGCCTATTTTAGGTAGTAACTATTTACCTCGTAAATTTAAAACGACAGTTGTTATTCCTCCTAATAATGACGTAGATGTTCATGCAAATGATTTAAACTTTATCGCTATCGCAAAAAACGGAAAGCTAGTTGGCTTTAATGTACTTGTTGGTGGGGGATTAGCCATGACTCATGGCGATAAGTCTACTTATCCTCGTCGTGCTGATGATTTTGGTTTTGTTCCGCTAGCTAATACATTAGATGTTGCCGCTGCCGTTGTTACAACGCAACGTGATTGGGGTAACCGCGTTAACCGTAAAAATGCAAAAACTAAATATACTTTAGATCGTGTTGGTACAGATGTATTCAAAGCTGAAGTTGAGAAACGTGCAGGTATTATTTTTGAACAAAGTCAGCCTTATGAGTTTACGAGTCGTGGAGACAATATTGGTTGGGTGAAAGGCTTTGAAGGTAAATATCATTTAGCATTGTTCATTGAAAATGGACGTTTACTTGATTACCCAGGTAAACCATTAAAAACCGGTGTAGCAGAATTAGCAAAAGTGCATAAGGGTGATTTCCGCATGACCGCTAATCAAAACTTAATTGTTGCCGGTGTTGCTGAAGAAGATAAAGCTCAAATTGAACATATTGCGCGAGCTCATGGTTTAATGGACGCTGGTATTTCTAAACAACGTAAAGACTCAATGGCGTGTGTTGCGTTTCCAACATGCCCTTTAGCGATGGCTGAAGCTGAACGTTACTTACCTAGTTTAGTCACTAATGTTGAAAGTATTCTAGCTAAGCATGATGTTGCTGATGAAAGCATTATCCTTCGTGTTACGGGTTGCCCTAATGGTTGTGGGCGTGCGATGTTGGCTGAAATTGGTCTTGTTGGTAAAGGACCTAGTAAATACAACATGCATTTAGGCGGTAATTTAGCAGGTACTCGTGTACCAAAAATGTACAAAGAGAACCTAAACGAAGAAGATATATTAAACGAAATTGACAGTTTAGTTGCTCGATGGGTTTCAGAGCGCAATGATAAAGAAGCGTTTGGCGATTTTGTTATTCGTACTGGGATTATTGCCGAAGTAAAAGTCAGTAAACGGGATTTTCATGACTAACAATATTGAGACAAGTTATAGTGTTGGTAAATTGAAAACACCAATTAATAATCGCTTTCCGTCTTCACTACCTAAGCCTTGGTTGAAGCAATGGAATGAGTTGCTTGAGAATCAAACGGCGACAGAGCGTGTTGAGTGGGCGATGGAAAATTTGCCATCTCAATTTGTTTTATCATCAAGCTTTGGTATTCAATCAGCTGTTATGCTGCATATGCTGACACAAGTTGATAACACCATACCTGTGTTAATAACAGATACAGGGCATTTATTTCCTGAAACCTATCAGTTCATTGAACAATTAACAGAACGTTTGAATTTAAATTTGCATGTATATAGCGCTAAAGAGAGTGCAGCATGGCAAATGTCTAAATATGGTGAAGAATGGGCTAAAGATGAACAGTCTTTAAAGTCATACAATCGTCGTAATAAAGTAGAACCTTTAGAACGAGGCTTAAGTGAGCTTAATGCTGGTACATGGTTTTCGGGTGTTCGTCGTCAGCAGTCAGACCATAGAGAAGGCTTATCAGTAGTGAGCATATTGCGGGGCAGGTTTAAAGTTCACCCTATTATTGATTGGACAAATCGTGATGTTCATCAGTATTTAACAAAACATGGCTTACCTTATCATCCACTTTGGGATCAAGGCTACGTTTCTGTTGGAGATACACATAGTACTCGGCCGTTAACATTAGGAATGGATGAAAGTGAAACACGTTTTTCAGGTATGGCAAGAGAATGTGGATTGCATACAGATGGTGACGGGATTTAGTTAAGCTTTACTGAAAAAAAACCAGCTTATTAGCTGGTTTTATTATACTAAATATATAAATTATTTATTCTACTTTTGCGAATTTATTAGCATTAGCTCCACCAGCAAGAGCCGCATTAACAGCACTATTTTCATCAAACCCTGCTTTAATTGCAGTTTCAACAATCATGCTAGAGTGTTTTTCATCACTTGAGTGAATAGCATTTTTTACCACAGCTTCACTATCTCCTGGAAAAAGAGCGATTGTGTCTTTAACAAAAGTACTCACTTCTTCAGGCATTGCTTTGATAGCGCCTATTAAAATAGAGATGATCTTATCTGGAAATGAAGTCATTGTGTTGTTAACAACTGCTTGGGATACAACAGGGTCAGTTAAAATGGCAATACGTACAATGTTTTCGATATCTGCGGGGTTATTTAATGCAGCGACATTTACAATTTCTTGTGCATAGGCTGGCTCTGCTTCTACTGCAACCTCAATAATTTCACTTGGTTCAGCGACATTTGCATTAAGAACAATTTGAATAACTTCACAGGCTAAAACTGGTTCAGCATTCAAAGCACCAATTATAATTGCTTTATATTCAGTTGGATACTCTTCAAGTGCTACATTTAATACTAAATCAACCTGTTCTGGGTAGCGGGTAAGAATTGAGCTGACGCTATTCTTTAAGGAAATTTGCTGATTAACTTGTTGGCTTAATAACTTGGTGATTAAATCTTCCTGCTTATCTTGTGCAAAATCCTTCGCAAATACACTGGTACATAGACCGCAAAGTAGCAACAAAACATTAAATCTACTCATGTTTATGTTCTCTACATATTTATATAGTTAGCAATGCTATTGCTTATTATTGATATTATTTTTCTCGAGCGAATTACTATAAGTTAAAATTTAATACATATCTCCTGATCATTTGTACAGAAAATATAATGCTCATCTAAGTATTAGTATGAATAACTAGCCAAAAGTTCAATTTTTAATCGAACAAACCTAAAAGAGAAAAAAAGACTTGATCGTTTGTGATAATTCCCTAAAATGCGCTCCACTTCTTAAGGGAGACCCAAGAAGCG
>JAGSHH010000123.1 GCA_023954655.1 Colwelliaceae bacterium | reverse complement strand
GCATTTGCCATAGCTGTAGCAATTTGAGCAGCAAGCGTAACTATAAAAGCTTCTTCATTTTCATTAAAAAAACGCGCTTTTTCTTGTTGAATAGAAATAACGCCTAATACTTTTCTTTGATGAATAATTGGTGTACCTAAAAAGGCATTAAAGTTTTCTTCTTTGACTTCTGGAGCATGTATAAAGTGGGGGTGAGATTTAGTATTAGCAATATTTAATGGTTCTTCTCGCTGAGCAACTAAACCAATAAGACCTTCTGTAAAACCAATGGTTGTATGTCCTAACGAGTCTTTTGCCAATCCATCAGAAGCCATTAATATAAAATGCTGTTTTTGATGGTCCGCCAAATAAACCGAACAACACTCGGTTTTCATCACTTGTTTAATTTGACTAACAATACGACGCAGAGCACTATCTAGCTCAGTGTTTTGACTGAACTCCAGTACAATTCGACGCAAACTTGTTAACATATGGTCCTTATTGATTCTAATAATTTAATGATAAAATTACATCATATGAGTTTGAAGCATTAACGTTGGAACTAAATAAATAAAACAACTTATAGAAAAAAAAAGCCCACATTTATATTGCGAGCTATTTGAATCCATTGAATTAAGTAAACAATTATTTAATTAAACAGGTATTTTTTTTCAACACAGTAATAATCATTTACCGCCTCTTTCGACGATCCTGTCGATGATTAGGTAAACTATTTGCGACAAACTCTTTCATCACTTTACGATAAACTTCTCGCTTAAATGAAACTACTTGTCTTACAGGGTACCAGTAACTCACCCAACGCCAATCATCGAATTCAGGATGTTTTGTATGAAGCAGATCAACCGCAGATTCTTTTGCTGTTAATTTTAACAAAAACCATTTTTGTTTTTGTCCTATACAAACAGGTTTACTTTCATGCCTGATCAGTCGTTTCGGTAATTTGTACCTTAGCCAATGTTTTGTTGATGCAATAATTTTAACATGTTCAGGTTTTAAACCTACTTCTTCTCGTAGTTCCCGATACATTGTTTGTTCTGGTGTCTCTCCCTCATCAACACCTCCTTGAGGGTATTGCCAAGAGTGTTGCCCAAAACGTCTTGCCCAAAAAACTTGTCCCCTGTCATTGATTATTACTATGCCGACATTAGCTCGATAGCCTTCGGCATCTATCACAGGAATTCCCAAAAAATTTAATATAATCTGATTCTTCCATAATCTGCTCTCCTGAGCAAATAAAAACTGATGAGAAAATTGTTATTAAACAATTCAGCCATTTTTTATCATTAAACGATTACTTTTCAAACAAAAAAAGCACTTGCTAAGCCATGAAAGGCAAAAGATAATATCATTATCGTTTGAATTTACTTTTCTTCATGCCAACAATAAATATTCCTGAAAGCGAAAAAGAATTAGTCCTCAGAGCTCAAGCTTTGTCAGGATTAACACTTGGTCAAATTGCACACCAGCAAAATATTCAAGTACCAGAAAAATTAAATAAAGAAAAAGGTTGGGTCGGTTTATTATTAGAACAAGTATTAGGTGCTAGTGCTGGCTCAAAACCAATCCCCGACTTTCCTCATTTAGGGATAGAGCTAAAATCACTTCCTATTGATCGAAATGGAAAACCATTAGAAACCACTTTTGTTTGCGTAGCCCCACTTACTGGTTTAATAGGTGCTACATGGCAGAATAGTCATATCAAAAATAAACTTGCAAAGGTTTTATGGGTACCAGTCATTGCTGAGCGTGGTATCCCTGTATCCGAACGAATTATTGCTACCCCTTTTATATGGAGCCCTAACGAAGATGATGAAAAATTATTATCACATGACTGGCAAGAATTAACAGATATGATTGTCTTAGGGGAAGTAGAAAACATTAATGGTAAGCTCGGACAAGTCCTTCAATTAAGACCTAAGGCAGCAAATAGCCACGCTAAAACAAAAGCCTTTAATAAAAATGGACAGCCATTTATGACCCTGCCCAGAGGTTTTTATTTAAAAACAGCTTTTACTCATCAGATTATCCAAAGGTTTTTACGAATTAATTAGCATAATGGATAGCAAATACGAATTATTCGCACTATATATAAGATAAGGGATTTAATTTCATTGATAAGGCAAATAACCTATCAATACCAACAAAAAATATTGCAGATAATAATAAATGAAGTTTATCAGTAAATTTGATAGAAATATTAGCGTACTCTATATACTCACTATTGTTGTAATAGTTATTACCTCATACTTCACCTTTAAAGAAGTTATAAATAGCTACAATAAAAGCCAACACCAGGCAATTATTCCATTATTTTCCATCATCACAAGTGAAGTAATCAGACCATTAAATGTTGCTTCTTTTATGGCAAATGATCCACTTCTTACTGATTTTATCGAGCAAGAAAAAATAAATAAAAATGAATTATTACATTACCTACAAAGATTAGCTCAACGTTATAATATGCTGACATTTATCGCGTTAGAAAAGCATAATTTAATACTAGATTCTAATGATAAGTTAATTTCATTAAGTAATGAAAATGCAGAGTGGTATCAGCGATTAAAGTCACAAAATAAAGATCAATTTGCCGATATTGGCAATTCAGAAAATCCTCATTTGTATTTCGATATGAAACTTGTTAATGACCAAGAAGAGTTTCTTGGTTTTATTGGCGTAGCAATAGACCTTAACCATTTTGCCAACAAGTTTAAAGAATACAGCAAGCGTTTTGGTTTTGAACTTATTTTTGTTGATCAAAATAATGATGTAATGCTTTCTTCAAATCACTTTATGAAGACTGATAGCCACCATAGAAAAGATGAAACAATTAATATTGGACAACTTGAATGGTATCAAGACTTATTGAGCCAAGAAGGTTCATATCAAATAACTAATACTATTGTTTCTGTAGATAGCGGTGAACGAATTATTTCTCAAATGCCTATTCAAGCACTCAATTGGCGCATGTTCATACTTGCACCACCTGTCTCACAGCAAGATGAATATTGGCAGTTGTTTTTAACGAGAATAGGTGTGTTTTTGATATTAATTGCCATTCTTTATTATATTTTCATTAATACTGTTGATTACTTTAAAAACCGTTTAGTGGAAGATTCAGAAACAGATTTTTTAACTAAATTGCCTAATCGCAGCTTTTTAAATTGGAAATTTGAAGAGCTTATCTGTGAGTATGAAGGTATATGTGTAGTTATCGCTGATATTGATTATTTCAAAGTTGTTAATGATACATACGGTCATGTTGTCGGTGATGAGGTTCTAAAAGAAGTAGCAACACAATTAAATAATAATTTACGGCATGAAGATATTAGTGGCCGTTGGGGGGGAGAAGAGTTTGTTATGTTATTACCAAACACGTCTTCAAAAAAAGCTCTTGAGATTGTTGAACGACTCAGAGAAAACATTGCTAATACACCATTTAAAGTAAGTAGTTCAAATCATCAATTTAATATCACCATTAGCTTCGGAGTTTGCGAAAGCACAACCGAAAACGTCAGCTTTAAGCAATTAATTGAGCATGCTGATATAGCGTTATATGAAGCAAAAAATAAAGGAAGAAATCAATCAAAAATATACAAAGATTAAAGCACTTAATTTATCTGCTAAATTTTAGATACAATAATTTTTTGTGAAATAGTATTACTTTTACCTGCATCAATTGAGCGCCATTGTGTGTTTGCAGCCTCTAAGCAGATAAATTCATTTTCTCCTTTGGGATGAATATCTCTCATATTTTTTGCAATTTCATGACCAGGGTTCCATAAAACCCATTGTTGACAATTAGTAGATTCAATAACAATTTTCTTTCGTAATTTTTCATCAATAATTGTTTGTTTATCAGAAATATAATAGATTCTATCTATCGGCCCCAAATTATTAACTAACTGATCTTTCTGTTGTTTTTTTCCGGTAATTTTATCGTCAAAATTTGCTTTAGCTAGTTGTTTCGTATGTACATATTTAGGATCACTTACTGAAAAATAACTGTGCAATGCCGAAGAAAACTTCACTGTTTTAGAGGATAGATTTGTTATTCTCAGTTGTTGAGAAAATGTTTCAGAGAAAATTAAAGTTTGCTCAAGTTTAAATTTTTCTGGCCATAAGTAATGTTCATTTTCACTACTAAATTCAAGTACAATCTTTACGTCCTGTTCAGTGATCTCCCTACTCATAAGTTGCCAAGTATTAGTCCGAGCAAATCCATGGTTTCCACCATTATTTCCATCATCATCTATATTTGGGCCAAACCAAGGCCAACAAATAGGAATGCCACCTCGAATAGCACAACCGTGTTCAAACTTAGTTGTGTCACTCAGCCAAAAAACGTCTTCCTGCCCTTTTGGTTGCCAACTTAACACTTGCCCACCATATAAGCTTACGGAGGCAGTAAATAGTGAATGCTCAATATGAATAACAACAATGCCGTTATCAAGATTTTTCTGACTTATAGAACCAAAAGCATTTGAAGATAAGGATGAAGTGGGCATTAATTAAAGCTCGTGAGTGTTGGTATGTGTATTTTAACGAAATGGAATTATGGAATAAAGCATGAAAGGATCCAATCGGTCATTCCTATTCATAAAGACACCCACTGAAACTAACAAAAAGCCAAGATATATTCAGTATCTTGGCTTTATTAGTCTACTTAACCTACTTAGATATTATTTAGTATAGGCGCGTGGCATATCACTTTCAGTTGTATAGCGATTACGTAATGAGTCATGACGGCTTTCTGTAGAGTGTTCTACTCCATCAATCCACATTTTTTCAACATGTGTACTAAGCTCAAACGGGTCTGCACTCCAAAGTACCAAATCAGCTTTTTTGCCAACTGCAATTCGACCAGCATCATAATTAAAAGCATCTGCTACATTAGCAGTAACAGCAGCTAAAGCTTGCTCTTTTGAAACTCCATTAGCTATCGCAAGACCTGCATCAAAGCGTAATTGATATAAATTATGTGTATCACCATTCACTTTAAAGGCTACTGTGACACCTGAATTTATTAACTTTGCTGCACTTTCAAGTGACTGATGAAGCGCATCAAAGCTAGGTAAGTTATCTACCGTGGAGATAATAACCGGCACCTTTGCAGAGGCTAATTGACCAGCCACACTAATCGCATCTCCAGCATTAACTATCACTAAATCAAGTTTGAAATCTTGTTTTAATTTGATCAATGCTAAAAGATCAGTTGCTCTATCAGCATATGCAATTAAGGGTTTTTCACCCGCTAATAATGCATTAAGAACTTTTTCATCGCGTTTTGGCTCTTTAACTTCTTTCTTTTTATCATCTTTCACTTCAGCTTGTTTTTTCTCAGCTTTTGCAAGTGCTTTTTGCCTGTCTTCAAGTTTATTGCGAAGGTTTTGTATTGTTAATGCACGTGAACCTTTACTTTTTGCACCAATATCAACAATTACAGCAGTATTCGTTTCAACAATGCTGTCATATTCACCGGAAAGATCAGCAATAAACGCTTGGCCTTTAAACATTTTTTCACCACCACGAGGGGTGACAATATTTGTAGTAATCCCGCCTTTTCGACTATATGCAACTGCCGCTGACTTCGGGTTAAAAGCTGTACTAGCATCAAAAGTAATATCAGCTTTTTTATCGCCTGCATCGCGAGTTCTTGATACGGCAGAAACTTCAACCAACCCAAGAGTGTTCATTGAGCCAATTAACCCTGGTGTTAAAATTTTGCCCATAGCATCAATAGTAGAATCAGTGTTAATTGATTTAGGATTAATTGCTGTTATTACACCGTTATCAATAACAACTGTAGCATTTGTTAATATGCCTTGCTCGGTTACTGTATGAACAGTTGCATTTGTAATCGCAATACTTTCTGCATGTGCAAATGAAGCACAAGAAGTAAGTGCTAAAGCGATAAGTGAAGATTTAAATAGTTTCATAATTTTATCCCTTTCCCTTACTTCTGACCTAACATGAAATCACTTTTCGCTTGATATTTTTCATCAAAACGATCGTAAACTTTTGAGCCATCAACAAATACTTGTTCCGCTTTAGCATAAACACTAAATGGATTTTGATTCCAAAGAACCACATCAGCATTCTTACCTGTTTCTAAGCTACCCGTTTTATCTGCTAATCCTAAAGATTTAGCTGAATTTAAAGTAATCCACGTAATTGCTTGCTCTGGTTTGATATCGAAACCATTTTCATTAGCTCTATACATTACCTTGCCTGCTTCTTGGTTTAGACGCTGAATGGTTGTACCAGAATCTGAATGTACTACCGCACAAGAATTAGGTTTTGAATCAACAATAGCAACATTTTCTTGAACCATATCATAGGCTTCCATTTTAAAGCCCCACCAATCTGGCCACATTGCCGCACAATTGCCATTTTCAGCTAATTTGTCAGCTATTTTATAACCTTCTATGGCGTGATGAAATGTACCTGAGTGGTAATTAAACTCTTTGCCAAGATCAATCATCATTGCCATTTCTTCAGCTTTATAACAATGGTTATGGATTAATATTTCACCATCTAAAACACCTTTCAGTGTATCTAATTCTATATCACGTGATGGTGCTTCTGGATTTTTACCAGCAGCGTAATCTGTTTCATATTTATCCCAAGCTCGCTTGTATTCAGTAGCTTCACTCCAAGCCATACGATAACCAGCCATATTACCCATACGTGTTGATGGCGAAATTTTACGACCTCCATAGACTCGTTTAGGGTTTTCACCACAGGCCATTTTTAAGCCATATGGCGCTTCAGGAAATTTCATACCTTGCATGGTATGACTTGGAACATTCCTTAATGTCACACCTCGTCCGCCAAATAAATTAGCAGAACCGGGTAATATTTGTAAGGTTGTTACCCCTCCAGCTCGAGCAGCTTGAAAGCCAGGATCTTGCGGCCAAATACTATGTTCAGCCCAAACCTCAGAGGTATTAGGTTGAGTTGCTTCATTACCATCAGAATGAGATTCAGCAGAAGGGCTAGGGTATACACCTAAATGAGAATGCACATCAATAACACCAGGAGTTATCCATTTACCACTACCATCAACTTCAACAGCATTATTTGCTGTTAGCCCCTGACCAACCTGTTCAATTTTTCCATTACTCATTAAAACATCAGCATTATCGATTCGTTCACCAGTGCCAGTTAATACTGTTGCATTTTTAATGAGCACTGTTTGACTTGGTAACACTTGATAAGTACTTGGATAAGGGTTTTTATTTATAACGACTTTTTTATCTTGCTTTTCTGACTGCATACACGCACTTAATGAGACTGTAATAGCCGCCACCAAGAGTGATGGTATAAACTTTTGCATATGAGAGTTCCTAGTGAATATTTGTATCTTCCTCATCTAAAATAATGATGAGATTTTTAATTATTATGACGATATAACATTATTACTATTGAAACATTTCGACAAGTCTAATCACTCATAAATAGCAAAAGCTGCGATGAGTAGTGATATTGCTACGGTGAATTACCATTTTTAGAAGAAAAGTTTTACTATTTGAACCAGCGAATAATTTTCTTTTTTCGACAATAGAGTAAAGTTAAACTTATTCCTATATACATACTTGGCTCAATGATTTCTGATTTTACTGACCAATAGAAATGCAAACCAACTAATAGAGAAGCCAAATAAACACTGTTATGAAGTTTTTGCCAGTTTCGTCCCATCTCCCTTTTTATCAAAGGAATAGAAGTAATAGCAAGTGAAAACATGATCAAAATAGCAAGCATGCCAATAGTAATATAAGGCCGTTCAATAACTTCATTAATAAATAAATGCCAATCAAACTGGACTTCAAATGCTAAAAAGCTCAAGAGGTGACAAAGTACATATACAAAACTATAAAGACCTATTAAGCGTCTAAACTTTAGTAATAAAGGTAACTTAAAATATTGAGCTAAAGGAGAAATGGTTAAACTTAATAACAGTAAATTAAAAGCACCAATACCAGTAAAGTGCAGAACAACTTCAACGGGATCCGCACCTAAACGATCATTTACTGCCTGATAATAAAGATCACACAATAAAAAAAGACTAACTATATGAATCAAAAATTTTGTAGAAAAAATAACCTGACTGTGAATCAACTTACCCGTCATTAGTAGTTTTTCCTTAAGTCCATATTTTTATACAAATGAGCGACTTGTTCTTCATAACCATTAAATGGCATTGTTTCAATTCGATTCCTGGCAAACAAGCCCCCAGAAGTTATTCGACGTTCACTTGCTTGGCTCCAACGAGGGTGATCAACTTGGGGGTTAACATTAGCGTAAAAACCATATTCACGTGGCGCTAGTATATTCCATGTAGTCGGAGGCATTTTTTCAACAAGCTTTATAGAGACAATTGATTTGATACTTTTAAAACCATATTTCCATGGTACAACTAATCGTATTGGCGCACCATTTTGCGGAGGTAATGATTTTCCATATAGGCCGACACTCATTAATGTAAGAGGATTCATTGCTTCATCGAGTCTCAAGCCTTCAACATACGGGTATTTAACTCCTCCACCTATTCTTCGACTTGACTGACCTGGCATTTGTTTTGGATCATATAAGGTTTCAAATGCAACATATTTGGCTTTTGAATTTGGCTGCGCCTTTTTTATTAATTGAGCTAAAGGAAAACCAATCCATGGGATAACCATAGACCAAGCCTCCACACATCGCATTCGATATATACGTTCTTCAAGAGGAAATAATTTATACAAGTCATCATAATCAAGCGTTAACTCTTTACCAACTTCACCCGATACATTTAGCTGCCAAGGGTTAACATTAAATTGTTGAGCATTTTCTATTGGATCATTTTTTGAAGTACCAAATTCATAAAAATTATTATGACTAATCACTTTAGCTTCAGGTGTTAAAACATCTTCACTTTTAAAACTGTTTTTGAAAGATAAAGGTTTGGTAACAAATGGTGTTAATTCATTTTTTGAGAACCAATCAGCTTGAGCACTAGAAGATAAAAGTGCTGATGTGCCAACAAATCCAAGCTGTTTTAAAAAGGATCGACGTTTAAGATAAACGCCTTCATCGGTTACTTGATGTTCTGGCAGTTGCCAAGAAGAAGATTTTCTAGAAATATTTTTGATCATAATTGCTACTTATCAGTAATAAAACACATGGGCGTTTTAATTCTAGACCATCAAAGTAGCAAAATAATTCGAGAGATTATTTATTTAAAAACGAAAAGTGATAATACTAGCGAACAAATTGTTGGATATATTGATTAATTGCAGAAGATTCATATAACCAGCTAATCTCTTGTTTTTCATCGACTATACGTAAACAAGGTACAGTTCTTTTTCCACCTTTTTCAATTAACTCTGTACGTAGGCTTTCATCTTTATTGATATTTTTAAGATCAATGTTCAAACCACCTCGTTTCATTTCTCGACGAACTTTCACACAGAAAGGGCAAGCAGGTAGTTGATATAAACTTAAATGAGCGGTACTAGAATCAATCTCAGCTTGCAACTCAGTGGTTCTTTTTGGTTTACTCGGCGAAAAAATAAAATCGAAAAACAAAATAATTCGGCCAAGAACCCAACGAATGATAAACATAGAAATACCTATATACGACAAATTAACAACTAACCAATTACTAAAGCTTTTAAATAAAAGGCTAAAATTTAAGCGCGCGATTGTAGCAAAAGTCACCATTGGTTGCTACAAACACCGTGTTATTTACCGATCTAAAATTACCACATCAAATCATCAGGAATTTGATAATCGGCATATGGATCATCTTCATCAACTGTATCAGACTCAATTTTTTCATTTTGTAGTAATATCACTTTACTGTCTAATTCAGCCAATTTTGCCGCTGTTTCACTTGTTACAATATACGTAATATCATCTTGTCCACATAATGCAAGGCGACCATTAACTAAAGCACGATGAGTTCTAGCATCAAGGTAAAGCTTTTTAATTTTATGCTCAAAAGTATAGTTATACTCGGTTTCACCATTACAATTTTTGATTTGATGATGCTGTAAGATTTGCTGAATTCTTAATTTTTGTTCTTTCTGCTCAAG
>JAGSHH010000219.1 GCA_023954655.1 Colwelliaceae bacterium | reverse complement strand
TGTGATGGTCATGTAATTTTAGCGGTGATGCCTGGAGATGAAGTTATCATCAGAAAAAGTGAAAATACTCTCCGTTTAATTCACCCTCTTGATCATGATTATTTTAACGTATTAAGAAGCAAGTTAAGTTGGGGTAATAAACTTTACTAATATATAACTAACGTAAAAGTTAACTTACTATTTTTCTTTCATTGTAAATCAAATAATTAACTCATTAATTAAAATAAAGATTGAATCGCCCTTAATTACTGTATAAATTAACACCTAAGTATTTATACAGTATTAAAGGCCGATTATGTTATTGCATTTAAACATACAAAATTTTGCCATCGTTCGTTCACTCGACATAGATTGGCGAAACGGTATGACCACAATCACAGGTGAAACTGGTGCAGGAAAATCAATAGCAATTGATGCATTAGGGTTATGTTTAGGAGATCGTGCATTAACTAATGTTGTTCGCCCCAATAGTAAAAAAGCTGAATTGTCAGCAACATTTGATGTAAGTAAAAACCCTTCGGCTAGGAATTGGCTCAAAAAAAATGAAATATCACTTGATGAAGAAGAATGCATACTTCGTCGTTTGATTTCTGTAGAAGGTCGCTCTAAAGCTTTTATCAATGGTAGCCAAGTACCATTAACACAATTAAAAGAAATTGGGCAATTTCTGATAAATATCCATGGACAACACGAACACAAATTAATAGTAAAAGCTTCTGAACAACGCCAAATACTCGATGCATACGCCGAACACGAAAATATAATTGAAAAATTGCAATATTACTTTCAACAGTGGCAATCGTTAAATCATGAAAGTAATGTACTCCAAGAAAATCAGTCTCAAAGAAATGCTCAGCAGCAATTATTACAATATCAAGTCAATGAGCTAGATGAGTTTGCATTAGTGAAAGGAGAGTTTGAACAATTAGAAAATGACTATAAACGCTTCAGTAACAGTCAACAATTACTCGATATGTCTTTAAGTGCATTACAAGATTTATCAGTAAATGAACAATTTAATATCACAGATGGCCTTAGAAGCACCTGTGAAAAAATCAACCTACTAGCATCGTTAGATCCAAACCTTGAAGAGTTATCTAAACAGTTAACAGAAAGCTTACTGCAACTGGAAGACGCCAATAATGAATTAAAAAATTATTATGATGGTTTAGAATTAGATCCACAAAGATATCAAATGATTGAAGAGCGCTTTTCAACCGCAGTACAACTTGCCAAAAAACATCATATATTACCTGAAAACCTCCCTGACTTTCATCAACAACTAAAACAAGATCTTAAGTTAATCTCCACTGATGAATCTCGTTTAGAAACTATTTATCAGGAAATTGAAAAAGTTGAGGAAAACTATATTTCAACTGCTAAAACTCTTACTCAATCAAGGACTAAAGCAGCAAAAGCGCTTAGCTTGAAAATTAGTGAAAGTATGCATGAATTAAATATGGAAAATGGCCAATTCCAAGTTAACGTGAGTGCCAATAAAAGTAATAAATTTACTTCACATGGCATTGATGATGTAAATTTTTTGATTAGCTTAAACCCAGGTCAACAACTTGAAGCAATGAATAAAGTAGCCTCTGGTGGTGAGCTTTCACGAATTAGTTTGGCTATGCAGGTTATATTAGCAGATAAAATCGTCACTCCTACATTGATATTTGATGAAGTCGATGTAGGTATCAGTGGACCAACAGCAGCTATGGTTGGAACTAAACTTCAACAACTAGCAAGCAATACTCAGGTTATTTGTGTTACCCACTTACCTCAGGTTGCTAGTAAAGGTCATCAACAATTATTTGTCACAAAACTCACCGATGGTGAACATACTGAAACCAAAGTAACGGAACTAAGTGAAAATGGAAGAGTCCAAGAAATTGCTCGTTTGTTAGCTGGAGATAAAGTTACAGATAACAGCCTAGCAAATGCTCAAGAATTACTAGCAAGTTGATCAGATACAGAAATAAACTAAAAAACTTTTGTATCTGACCTCAGGCTTAGTTATTATCCCCGTTCACTGTTTATAGGATAAATAAATTATCATGTTGTTTCGAGTTTTAGCTTTAAGTTTTGTATTATCAATTTCTGCATGTTCAAGCTGGGTATTTCGTATTGATATTCCACAAGGCAATTATTTAGAGCAAAAAGACATCGACAAGCTACAAATAGGTATGACTAAAGAACAAGTGAAATTTGTTCTTGGTAGTCCAGTTGTTGTTGATTCTTTTAATGACAACACTTGGCATTATGTTTACCGCTTTAAATCAGGTAGAAGTGAAAAACTGAATGCTGAAAAACAATTTACAGTAAAATTTGAAGAAAATTTATTAGTTTTTGCTGAAGGTGATTTTGAACTACCTGAAAGCTATAACACTCCAATGGTTAACTAATTTAAAGAAATCAGTGATAATTGACTTACAAAAATAAAGCAGTCTTATGACTGCTTTTTTATTGCCAACAAAACCGTATATTCATTTTAATCAGATTTTGCTCTTCGAGGGTCAACTCTGCCACCTGTTACTTTATCCGCCCTGCCTTCCTCTTTTGCTTTTTCTGCACGACGTTTTCTAACTTCTTTGGGATCAGCAATTAAAGGACGATATATCTCAATTCGATCCAAATCTTTAACTAGGTCTGTTAATTTTGCTGTTCGATTCCAAATACCCACTTTATTAATTTTCAAATCAATTTCGGAAAAACTTTCTAAAATACCAGATGATTTGATCACCTGTTCAATTGAAGAACCTTCACTCACATCGACAAGCAATAATTCTTGCTCAGTAGGTGTGCCATAAACCACTTCTATTTTCATTTGATTTGTCTTATCGTCAATATTTTCATTGCTTTTATTTAGGCTATCCAACTTTGACTCCATAAACGACTTTTGCACGTTGTGTAAACGCTTGCACCATATTATTTGCTATACCATTAAATACACGACCAAAGGCTAAATCAAACACCTTACTCGAAAATTCATAGTCTAAATGTAAACTTATTTTGCAAGCCTCTTCAGAAAGACTCGTTAATTGCCATTTACCATTAAGATACTTAAATGGCCCATCAACTAATGACATATTAATTTCACTATTTGAAAGCAGGGTATTTTTAGTAGTAAACCATTTCTTCAAGCCGCCTTTAGATACCAACAAACCAGCTGTCATTTCATTATCAACTTGAGAAATTATTTTACTGTCACCACAATCAGGAATAAATTGTGGGTAAGCGGTAACGTCATTAATTAATTGATACATTTGCTCAACGTTAAACATGACTAAAGCGCTACGAGTTATTGATGGCATTTAACCCCCTAAAATTAAAGCGTAATCATAACAAAGCTCATAGCAAAACGCATTAACCTAACTCAAGTTCAGAAAAATCAAAAATAGTCATTTAATTAGACTTAATTCTCCGTATAATGACGCCGTTAAAGATGGAAAGATAATGTCAAAAAAGAAATCAAAAAAATCAAACAGTAATACGATTGCTCTCAATAAAAAAGCACGTCATAACTATGCCCTAACAGATAAATTCGAAGGTGGCATGAGCTTGCAAGGTTGGGAAATTAAAAGTATTCGTAGTGGAAAAGTAAACATTTCCGATTGTTACGTGCACATTAAAGACCGTGAAGCATATTTACTTGGCGCTGAAATCATGCCACTAAATGCTGCTTCTAGTCATGTTGTTTGTGATCCAAACCGCGACCGTAAATTACTTTTAAACCGTAGAGAACTAGACAAACTTATTGGTGCAGTTGAGCGGGATGGCTTTTCACTAATTGCGACTGCAATGTATTGGAAAGCCTGCTGGGTAAAATTAGAATTTTACCTTGGTAAAGGTAAAAAAGATCACGACAAACGTTCTGATATCAAAGATAGAGAATGGGCTGTTGATAAAGGTCGATTAATGAAAAATAAGAACCTAGATCGATAGGTTTAATAAGGAAGTGGTTAAAAAATACCACGTTGCCTATTACATATTAGCGTTGTACAATGCGCTGTATAGGCTAATTTAGCTTATAGAAAATTGTAAAACTTTGGGGCGGATCTAGGATTCGACAAGATTCACGAAACCCAAGGTGCATGCCCAGGGGCGGTTGGCCTGGTAAAAAGCCGCAAAACTATAATTGCAAACGACGAAACGTTCGCACTAGCCGCTTAAGGCTAGCCATCACCTCATAGTCTCACCTATTGTCTCGAGGATTGATGGTCACCCCAAATAGGTTAGCGAGGGAAGCACGCTTG
>JAGSHH010000105.1 GCA_023954655.1 Colwelliaceae bacterium | reverse complement strand
CCTCTTTCAATAAATAATGATTTAGCTGTTACAAGAATAAGCTCTCGCTTAGTTGACGGTATATTAGTCATAAAACCACTCTTAAAAGGAAAAAAAAACTATTGCCTATTTCTCATATTGTGACACATATTGAATTAATGACCAATAAGTCATTTGACAAATGACCTATTGGTCACTATATTGTGACTAAATATTAAATTTAGTCACTCGTATGACCATAAGGTCAACGTAAATAGGTTTTTATGAAAGAATCAGCAGGTACAACCCAAGGCTTATGGCAATTATTACTACCTCACAAACCAAATAAAAGTGCATTCGTATATTTGACATTACTTGTAATTGGGGCAACAGCCCTAGAGCTTGTTTTACCATTATATTCAAGCTATTTGGTGGACTCAATTGGCGATGACGGAATTGAAACATTAATCATTATCGGCCTCATTGCAATTGTACTTACAACAGCTGTGTTGGAAGCTATTTTAGGTTGGTATGGTGGGAAAATTGGCCATAGTATTAGCCTTCGTTTACGTTATAGCTTAATTGGCAAACTACTTCATAGTCAAAGCCAGAGTATGGATCAAGAACATAGCGCTGAGTTGAGTGCTCGTGTGATCAATGACTCAAAAGAAGTAAAGTCGGTTTTAGCTGAAGACCTCATCGGGCTATTAAGTGGATTAATCTCGTTGATTGCAGTTATTACCATTATGTTCATATTAGATTGGCGATTAACACTCGTTTTACTAAGTTGCGTGCTTGTCGGATTTATCATTATTACCCCTATAGCTTTACTGATGAACAATATCGGACAAGAACAACAAACGGCAGAAGCTAATTTGCTTAAATATATAACGGAATGGCTACGATATGGAAAACTGATCAAATCACATAATGGAGCTAAGCAAATGCAAGAACAATCAAAGGAATTACTTGATAATAGCTTTACACATGAAATGAGAGCGACGAAAGTGATGTCGCTGATCGGCCCAATTGCAAATTTAGTATTAATGATAAGTATGATTGCAATCCTAGCTTTTTCTGCATTTTGGCTTAAACAAGGAACACTGACATTAGGTACAGTCACTGCATTTCTATTATATTTATTCGGTTTGACTTTTCCACTGATGTCGATGGCGATGTTTTTTAGTAATTTAAATAAAGCAGCTGGCGCAGCAAGTCGATTATCTGAAATTGATAAATTTGAAAAGGAACCAATTGGTTCAGATACTCAAGTGGGAGACATAACAAGTTTATCTGTTCGTAATTTAAATTTTTTAAGAAATGATAAAGAAATTTTAAAAGGAATTAACTACGAATTTGAAGGTCATGGTTTATCAGTGTTAATTGGAGAAAGTGGTAGTGGTAAAAGCACTTTTTTAAGCCAGTTCCTCGGTTTCTTCCCTGATACATTTGGTCATGTTTTTATCAACAATAAGCCATTAAGTGCATATAACTTATTATCCATTAGACAAGCAATTGCTTGGGTAGATCAAGAACCAAAATTATTGCATGCTACTGTTTATGAGAATTTAACATTAGGCTTGTCTGATAATATTGATTCAAATCGAATATTAACTGTTCTTAAATCCGTTGGGTTGAATGCTTGGTTATCACGGATTGATAACAATTTAGATTTAGTGGTGTCTGAACAAGCACATCAGTTTTCAGGAGGGGAAAAACAAAGATTTGCTATTGCGCGAGCTATTTTACGTCAATCAAAGGTATTGTTATTAGATGAGCCAACTTCAGCTTTAGATGATGTAAATAAAAATGAGTTAATGGTGCTTTTGAGGCGATTATCGAAAAAAATGCGCGTTATCATTATCAGCCATCATCTTGATTTAATTCAACCTTCTGATGATATTATAGAAATGACCGCAGGCGAAATAGTGCCAAAATTGGTATAATAAGCTGAATTTTATGTATAAAAAAGATTCGTCGCCAATAACCTAGAGTTGCCGATGAATCTTATACTTATAACTGGATATTACTTTTTAAATAATTAAATAAATCACGATGATATTTACCTACTTTCTCTGCTTTGTTCTCTTTAGTGGCTTGTCTAACTAATTGACGTAGTTTTTGACGTTCCATAGATTCGTGTTCTTTAAGTAAATCTTCAATCAACTTATTACCATGCTCAATTAATTGGTCGCGAAGATTTTCAAGGTGAACAAACTTCGCTGTTTCTTGCTGATGTTTATTTGCCATCACATCTAATGCATGATTAATCGGCTCTAAGTCCATTTCACAGAGTACTTTAGCCATATGACGAATATGACGGCGTAGCGCTTCATGTTTATTAAGAATTTTATCGGCTAGAACTAACTCATGTTTAAAATCATCAGGAAAAGGGATTTTACTTCGTTGATGCTTTGAAAGTTTTACTAACTTAAGCGCAAAATCTTGCATTTGATGCATTTCACGTTTTATTTCTGATTTACTTTTTAATTCATCATCGAATTCAGATGCAGACTCGGGCATAATAATGGCATAGGTAAATTAACATTGATAAAGCGCAGTATACACCAAAGTATATTATCCGCTCTAGCATGAATTAAGAGATATTCATTTAAATGACAGAATCAAATAGTATCACCACACAAATGGAAGAAGTTGAAAGTCGCGTCGCTGATGTATTAACGCTGGCTAAATCTCTAGGTGCTGATGGTGCTGAAGTGGCGATGAGTCGTCAGCAAGGATTAAGTGTTAGTACGCGTTTAGGTGAGGTAGAAACGGTTGAATTTACCAACGACGGTGCATTAGGGATTACTGTTTATCAGGAAGGGCGTAAAGGTAGTGCTTCTACAGCAGATCTTTCTGATAAGGCGTTAAGACAAGCAGTACAAGCGGCAGTTAATATTGCCAAATATACTTCTGTTGATGATTGTTCTGGTCTTGCTGATAAAGAATTGCTAGCGATGAATCCTGAAGACTTAGATTTACATCATGAAAAAGTATTATCTACTGATGAAGCTATCGCTATCGCAAAAGAATGTGAAGATACCGCATTAGCTTATGATAAACGTATTACTAATTCTGATGGTGCTACCTTAGCGTGTTTTGAAGGTTTTAAGGTCTATGGTAATAGTAATGGACAACTAGTGGGTTATCCAAGTTCTCGTCATAGTTTAAGTTGTGTGATGATCGCCAATGAAGGTGAAGATATGCAACGAGATTATGCTTATACCGTAAATCGTGATTTTAATTTACTGACTAATGCTCAACAAGTGGGTAAAGAAGCTTCAATAGAAGCGCTTTCTCGATTACATGCGCAAAAGTTAAAAACAGGTAAAGTGCCTGTCATGTTTCGTGCTGATATTGCTAACACTTTTTTTGGCCATTTTATAGCCGCCATTAGTGGTGGTAATTTATATCGTAAGTCATCATTTTTATTGGATGCATTAGGCCAGCCCATTTTTCCTGATTTTTTAACGATTGAAGAACGACCTCATATTAAAAAAGCGCTTGCAAGTAGTTCATTTGATAGTGAAGGGGTTGCAACTGTTGATCGTAATATAATAACTGCAGGTGTTTTAGAGACGTATTTATTGACCAGTTACTCTGCAAGGAAATTAGGCATGACAACCACGGGTCATGCTGGTGGTATTCATAATTGGCAGGTATCGGCAAATGGTGGTGACTTTCAGCAAATGTTGAAAACATTAGGTACAGGTTTACTGGTTACAGAATTGATGGGCCAAGGTGTGAATGTGGTTAATGGAGATTATTCTCGTGGCGCTGCTGGTTTTTGGGTTGAAAATGGTGAGATAGCTTATCCGGTTTCTGAAGTAACTATTGCGGGGAATTTAGCGGATATGTTTAAAAATGTCGTAGCAGTTGGTTCTGATTATGACTTAAAAGGTAGTATAAAAACTGGCTCGATTATTTTAGGTGAAATGCAAGTGGCAGGTAACTAGTATTAATTTTATTTTGATTTAGCATTACCCTAAAAATAAGGTTGCTGTACCCAAAAAGGCGAAGATCCCTACCACATCGGTAATTGTTGTTAAGATAACACTACCAGCTAAAGCGGGGTCTATATCCATTTTTTTTAATATTAAAGGGATGGATACGCCGGCTATGCCAGCTGCGGTTAAGTTCATTAACATCGCAAAGGCTATGACACCTCCAAGTATGAAGTCTTGTTTCCAAAGGGCAACAACAGTAGCAATTAATAATGCCCATATAATGCCATTGAGAAAACCAACGGCAAGCTCTTTATAAAGCAAAATTCTAGAATTACTTTCTCCAACATGACCTAATGCCATACCTCGAATAACAAGCGTTAAAGTTTGATTTCCCGCGACGCCTCCCATACTGGGTACTAAGGTATTCAAAATTGCCAATATAGCCAGTTGCCCTAAAATATCCTCAAACATACTTGAAACAGCAACCGCCATTAATGCAGTGATTAAATTTACACCCAACCAAATAGATCGTTGTTGAGTACTTTTAAAGACTGGAGCGAAAGTATCTGCTTCATCATCTAAACCAGCCATACTCATCATAGAATGTTCAGCTTCTTCACGAATGATATCTACAACATCATCAATGGTTATACGACCAAGTAATCGATCTTTATCATCCGTAACAGGGGCAGAAAACCAATCATAACGTTCAAATAGTTGTGCAACTTCATTTTCAGGCATGTCAGCATTTATAGACGTTACTTCATCATCAATTAACTTTGAAATCACAACTTCAGGTTTTGCAGTGACGATTGCGGATAAAGAAACTGCTCCAATAAAATGATCTTTTCGATCAACCACATAAAAAGAATCGGTTGCTTCCGGTAATTCACCTTTAAGACGTAAATAGCGTAAGACTACATCTACGGTAACATCTGGACGGATAGTGATAGTATCAGTATTCATGATACCGCCCGCAGTATCTTCATCAAAAGATAAAGCAGTTTCCACTCGGCTTCTATCTTGAGAGTCCATAGAATTTAATACTTCACGGTATACACTATCAGGAAGAGTACGTAATACTTCAGCTAAGTCATCAACGTCCATTCCTTCTGCAACTTCTGCAAGCTTTTCTGGACGCATCTTCTTCAAAATGCCTTTTCTTACTTCTTCATTGAGCTCTTCAAGGACTTCACCATGATGATCGTGATCAATGAGCTGCCATAAAACGGTTCTACTTTTACTGGGAGAGGATTCTAAGATCAAAGCAAGATCATACGCAGGCATGTTTTGAAGTAGTTTTCGGACATAAACAAACATACCGCTTCCAAGTGCTTTATTCACTTGCAGCAGACGTTGTTGGCTGTCTTCTTGCTCTGAAATTTCCGGCATATAGCTATCCTGTGCCGCTAAAAAACGAAAATAGAAAATTAAATACGAAAATTATTTGGGCTGAATTTGTTATGTAACAAGTTATTGGTTGCCCAGTTTAGGTAAGTTTATCTCAACTCACTGGTTTAATCAGCTTTTTTATCGTTTTATAAAGTGATTTTTACCATTGTATCGGGGCAATAAGTGTTATTCACCTTCATCAAACTTATCACAAAAAAGCTGGCAGACATTGTCTAAGGCTTCTTGGGCTTCTATGCCTTTAGTATGAATTATTACCGTTTTACCTTGACCTCCAGCCAATAGCATTAAACCCATGATTGAGCTGGCATCTGCTAGTTTATCATCAAGCTCAATAGTGACTTTAGCATCAAACTTTTGAGCTAATTGTGCAAGCTTTGTTGCAGCTCTAGCGTGTAACCCTAATTTATTTGTAATTAATAATGATTTTTTCAACGATATGGTCATAAATTAAGTGCTTTTCACTTGAAGATCTCGGTGACGAGATTGAACATCTTTTCGTTCTTTTCTAAGATTATTTGCTAATAATTCAGCAATGTAAACAGATCGATGTTTTCCTCCAGTACAGCCAATAGCAATAGTAATGTAACTTCGATTATTGCGTTCTAAATGAGGCAACCATGTCATCATAAAGCTATTTATTTGCCAAATAAATTTTGTCACTATAGGTTGGCTTGAAAGGAAATCTTGGACTGGTTGGTCAAGGCCATTATATGGTTTAAGATCTTTTTCCCAAAAAGGATTCGGTAAAAAACGGGCATCAAATACATAATCAGCATCTTGTGGAACACCATGCTTAAAACCAAAAGATTCAAAAACAACAACCATGGTTCCGGTAGTTTTTCCAAGGATCCTTTCTCTAATTAAATCTGAAAGTTGATGTGGTGTAAGTTGACTGGTATTTATATATAAATTTGCGCGACTCGATATTGGTTCAAGTAATTTTTTTTCAAGAGAAATTGCTTGGTCTAACGCAATATTTTTTTTGATTAAAGGGTGTAATCGACGCGTTTCACTAAAGCGTTTAATAAGATCATTATCATCGGCATCTAAATAAACAATGCTTAATTCAACAGCGCTGGGTAAGTAATTTATTATCTCTGAAATATCATCAGGATCTGCTGGTAAATTACGTACATCTAAGCTTACCGCAACGGTTTCATAATCATTTATGACCGTATGAGTTAATGCGGGTAATAAATTAACAGGAATATTGTCTACGCAATAATAACCTAAATCTTCAAGCACCCTTAAGGCAACACTTTTACCCGAACCTGAACGTCCACTAACGATGGTGAGTTTCATTAAAGAATTCCTTGATTATTATTTTTAATTATTATTAGTATTATTGAGTAAACTGAATAATTGTGCATTACTTTGGCATTTTCTTACCTGTTTACAAATTTGTTTATCACTAAAAGTTTTTGCAATACTTTGAAGAGTCGTTAAATGTTGCTGGCAGTTATCTTCAGGAACAAATAAAGCGATAAAAATATCGACAGGTCGATTATCTATAGCGTCAAATTGAATAGGGATTTCGGTAGTGGCTATGACAACAAGTACTTCGTTGCTTTGAGATAAACGACCATGGGGTATAGCAATGCCGTTACCAATGCCAGTAGAACCCATTTTTTCACGTGCCATTAAACTTTCTAGTAAAGTATAGGTATTTATATTTTCGAAAGACTCGGCAGCTTTTTCACAAAGTATTTCTAAAATACGCTTTTTGCTATTTGCGGGAACTGAACACAAAGTACAGTTCTCGCTAATTAAGTCAGTTAATTTCATAATGCTCGATCTGAAAATACGTTACTTAGTGCTGGTTTATTTTGCCTTTGTATTTTAATACTTGTTTATCAAGTTTATTAACTAAGGAATCAATAGAGGCGTACATATCACTATTTTCTGCTCTAGCATGTATTTCTGTACCATTTAAGTGAACTGTCGCTTCGGCAATTTGATTAAGTTTTTCTACTGTTAGTACAACATGAACATTATTGATATGGTCAAAATGTCGTTCTAATTTTGCAAATTTGCTATTAACAGATTCACGTAAAGGTTCAGTAATTTCAACATGATGACCAGCAAGATTAATTTGCATAAGCTTAGATCCTTATTTGGTTATTAAAGTAAACTTTTTCGTTGATTTGAAGGTGGTATTGATAAAGATTCTCGATATTTAGCAATCGTTCTGCGCGCAACATTTATACCTTGATCTGCAAGTAATTCAGCCATTTTACTATCACTTAAGGGTTTAGCAGGAATTTCTGCAGCAACCAACTTCTTGATAAGTGCGCGAATAGCCGTTGATGAACATTCGCCACCATTTTCTGTACTAACATGGCTAGAAAAGAAATATTTGAGTTCAAAAATTCCACGAGGAGTATGCATATACTTTTGTGTGGTAACACGAGAAATGGTTGATTCATGCATATCTACAGCTTCGGCAATATCATTCAACACCATAGGACGCATTGCTTCAGGGCCGTGTTCAAAAAAACCTTGTTGGCGTTGAACAATACAATTTGATACTTTCAATAAAGTGTCATTTCGGCTTTCTAAGCTTTTGATAAACCATTTAGCTTCTTGTAAATTTGAACGGATAAATTGACTATCAGTTGATGACTTCATTGTACGAGCCATTGAGGCATATTGCTGATTAACAGATAAACGTGGTGCTGTATCTGGGTTTAATTCTACGATCCAACGACCATTTTTCTTTTCAACAGATACATCAGGTATAACGTACTGATCATCACCTTTTATAACACTATCGCCTGGGCGAGGATCAAGAGATTGAATTAATTTTATGACTTCACGCAATTGATCTTCTTTTAAGCGAGTTTTTCGCATAATTTGCCGATAGTCACGATTGCCAAGTAAATCGATATAATCATTGATCACTAATTTACTTTCTTTTAACCAGGGCGTGTCTTTATCGAATTGATTAAGTTGAATGGTTAAACATTCTGATATAGAACGAGCTCCAACACCAACAGGGTCAAACATATTGATACGCTTTAATACGGCTTCTACTTCATCTAGTTCAACTTCTTCACGCCCTAAAGCTTCTAGAATCTCTTCAGCTGTGACTCTTAAATAGCCGGCATCATCAATGGCATCAATAATCGCAGTGGCAATAGCAAGGTCTGTTTCTGAAAATGGTGTAAGTTCCATTTGCCAACGCAAATGATCTTGAATAGAGTCGGTTGTTTCACCTTGATAGGTATAATCTTCTGAAACGGGTGCACTAGCTCCTGTGTTTGAAACACCAGCACTGTAACTTTCATCCCAAGTAGTATCAATATTGAGCTCTTCAGGTATTTCTGATTTATCCATTGCCTCTGAAGTGCTGATTTCATCTATTGTTGGGGTGGAATCTTCACTACCGTCTGTAGTTTTAGTATTTTGCTCATTAACACCGGCAGAAAAAGCTTCTTCTAAATTGTCTGGTTGAGACTCGGAATTATTAGGTGCTGATTCATCCACTTCGAGTAAAGGGTTACTTTCAAGCGCTTCTTGAATTTCTTGCTGGAGATCTAACGTTGACAATTGCAAAAGCTTAATCGCTTGTTGCAACTGAGGCGTCATGGTGAGTTGTTGTCCTATTCGGAGCTGCAGACTAGGGCGCATTTATAGTATTATTTTCCTGTTATTCGCTTAATATTTATATTGTTATTCGAAGCTTATCATAACTATAACGTAAATTGTTCACCAAGATAAACATCTCTTACTTGTTGATTTGCAAGAATTTGATCTGAATTACCTTCAGCGATTAATTCACCATGACTGACAATATATGCATGTTCACATACGTCTAATGTTTCTCGAACATTGTGATCTGTAATCAAAATACCAATTCCTCTTTGTTTTAAGTGTAGGATAATTTTTTTAATATCACCTACTGAAATTGGGTCGACACCAGCAAAAGGTTCATCGAGTAAAATAAATTTAGGCTCGGCGGCTAATGCTCGTGCTATTTCTACACGGCGGCGTTCTCCGCCTGATAAGCTCATACCCAAATTATCTTTGATATGGCCAATGTTAAATTCTTCTACTAGGTGTTCGAGTTTTTCTTCTCGTTCAATGTCATTTAAATCTTTACGTGTTTGTAAAATTGCCATGATGTTTTCATAGACGGTGAGCTTACGAAAAATAGAAGCTTCTTGAGGTAAATAACCAATACCTTTTCTTGCTCGCTCATGCATAGGTAGCAATGTAATATCTTCATCATTAAGGATAATTGAGCCACTGTCATTGTTTACTAACCCAACAATCATATAAAATGAAGTTGTTTTACCAGCCCCGTTTGGGCCAAGTAGGCCAACAATTTGACCTTCTTGTACTGTCATCCCTACATTTTTAACGACTTTTCGGCCTTTGTAAGATTTTGCTAAATTATTGGCAATTAATGTTGCTTTGGTCATTTATCTTCTTTATCCAGTAATTTGGGCTGTAAAACCGTTTTTACTTGGTTATTATCATCGCCATTTGCTAAAACCTGTTCGGTTAGAAAGTTATAAGAAATAGTAGTACCACTGACTTTACTTCCTTCTTGTCGTAATTCAGCATCACCGCTAATAAATACGGTATTCTTTTCTGGTTCAAAGCGAATTTCATTTGCTTGTAAGTATATGGGGGTTCCATCCTCAAGGATTTGTTTAAATGTAGCCGGCGCACCACGAGCAATGTAAGTGATTACTTCTGAACTTTCATCAGTATGAACTTGAACTAAATCTGCGTTAATAAGCAAAGTACCTTGCGTGATAACAACATTATCAATGTAGCTAAATATTTTGTTTTTTAAGTCACCAGCTGTTCTTTCGCCGTATACTTCAATTACTTTGTTTAGATCAGCTTTTTCTGCATGCACATTTATTACGGTACCTAAGAGTAGACTGATACAAAGTAAATTAAGGGTGATCTTGTGCATAAATTGTTTTCTCATGTTTTGTCAGCGTTACTTGTTTTGTATTTAAGTCTACAATGAGTCCAGAGCCATACATGGTAAAGTCTATCCCTTTAATTTCTATTTTTTTCTCTGAACTAAGAATATTAGTATTCAAATCTAATTCTAAATACTTACCGTGAATTTCTTGAATTAAACTGTTTTTATCTGTTGCTAATAAAGCAACACGACTTTCGAGCTTTACTCTATTGTTATTGTAGAGTGTGCCCTCATTTGCACTTATTTTCCATGGTGAATCGGTATTTTTTGGATATAAGGTATATTTAGGAAACTCAAAGTGTGTGACAGCTAATTGGGAGTAATGTTCCATTCTACTGGCATCTATAATATAGGAAAGTTGGCCAGTATCGCTATATGTTTCACTATTAAGGGTTTCTGCAATGAAATCTGGTGCTATTTGGTTATTAATAGTATCGGTTTCTTGAATATTATCTTGATGCCATTCAATCACAATATAAGTGATGGTAGAAAAAATAAAAAATAGAAGTGAAAGTGAGTATATGCGGGTCATATACTTGCACCACTTGCATATTGAAGACTATTTTGACTATGCATTATAATATCGCAAATTTCACGAACTGCGCCAAAACCACCACGAATGGTCGTGGTGTAATCAGCTAATGCCAAAATTGAAGGGTGAGCATCATTGACTGCAATACTTAACCCTACATAATCCATACACTGATAATCAGGCATATCGTCACCAATATAAGCAACTTGTTCAGGGGATAAGTTTTTAGATTTTATCATAGCTTTTAAAGCGGGAAGTTTATTTTCTTCTCCTTGAACGATATGTTTTACATTAAGGGCGGTCATGCGGGTTTGTACAATGTTAGATTGTCTCCCCGTGATTACAGCTACATCGACACCACTTGCACCAAGTGCTTTAATGCCATAACCATCTTTAGTATGAAATGCTTTTAACTCTTCACCTGCATCGCCTAAGTATATACGACCATCAGAAAATACCCCGTCGATATCACAAACAAATAGTTTAATTTTTTTAGTTTTTTCAATAACATCATTAGAAACATTACCATAAAGTGTTTGTGTAATATTTGAAGACTGCATGATTTCTTTCGCCATTATAATACTCCCGACTTAAGCAAATCATGCATGTTCATTGCACCTATTGGCTGT
>JAGSHH010000121.1 GCA_023954655.1 Colwelliaceae bacterium | reverse complement strand
TTTTGCAGGCTGCTGATAATAGTCAAGCCAGTCTTGCTGCATTTTTCCTTGGTATTTAGCTTTAATAGTAAGTGCATTCGAATATTTAGAAACGGGCACTTTAGAAAGTCTATTTTTAGGGTTTATATATGAATGACTATTATTTTTTTTCTTAGAATTTTTAGATAACTTGTTTCTTTTATTTTTAGGTAATTTTCCTTGTTGGCATTGCCACCATTTATCACGGGCTTTTTTCTCCCGTTCTGCAAGGGAACGCCCTTTTTTATTGTTATAGCCAGCTCTTTGCTGAGATTGAATATTCCGTAATTTATCCAAATATGGCTGGCAAGCTTTTTTAGTCGCTAAAACAGGAGAGCAATTTAATATAAACAATATGCCAATAAAATAACCAATACGCATTTTCATTCCTAATCAACATTCCATGTTAGTTAATCAGTTTAGTACAAATTTGTTTTTATTCTGTAAAAATTTCCTTGATGACTATACTTTTCATACTCAAGCAAATTAGAACAAGGATGTTCATCATGGCTATAAATACGTATCTTTTAGTTTCACTTTTTTATTTATTTCATTTTTCTCTAATTGCACAAAACATTCCTATTCAACATGCTGTAACTATGAGAGAAAGTATTAAAGTCAATAATTACTGGGTCAGTGAAAAACTGGATGGGATAAGAGGCTACTGGAATGGAAAGCAACTATATACCCGAAATGGCAATTTAATAAAAACACCAAAATGGTTCACAAAAGGTTGGCCAAATACCCCTTTTGAGGGCGAGTTATGGAGTAAAAGAAGTGAATTTGAAAGTATTTCCTCATGTGTATTACGACACAAAATTATTGATAACTGTTGGCAGAATTTACGATTAATGATTTTTGACCTACCAAATCATGAAGGTAACTTTACAGATCGAATTATAGCAATGCGCAAATTAATACAGGATGCACATTCGCCTTATCTAAGAATGATAAAACAAATTAAGTTTGCTTCTAGTAATGAACTTTATAAACATCTTGATTTTATTGTTATTAATAACGGTGAAGGGTTAATGCTTCACCATAAAGATTCTTTATATAAGCAAGGCCGTAATAAGCAATTAATGAAGCTAAAGAAATATCAAGATGCCGAGGCTGTGGTGATTAAGCATATAGCGGGAAAAGGAAAATATACCAATATGTTGGGCTCTTTATTGGTTGAAACAAAAGATGGAATTCAATTTAAAATAGGCAGTGGCTATTCTGACGAACAACGTAAATATCCACCTCCAATAAATTCAACCGTAACCTATCGATATATTGGTAAAACCAAGCGAGGTGTGCCAAGATTTGCAAGCTTTATGCGAATTAGAAAATAAATCAATTAATTTAGGAAACTCGATGGAATTTCACTTATGGCTATCATTAGCATTTATTTGTGTAATGGGAGCATTATCACCAGGCCCAAGCCTTGCTGTTGTTGTTAAAAACACCTTATTTGGAGGCTCTAAACAAGGTTACGCAACTGCGATAAGTCATGGTTTTGGTGTTGCACTTTATGCTGCCCTTACAGCTTTAGGTATAGGTGTTGTTATTGTTAAATCCCCGATCCTTTTTAGTTTTATCCAATATGCCGGTGCCGCTTTTTTGGTCTATTTAGGTATTAAAGCTTTAATGAGCAAAAAACAAAGCATTGATTTGAATGAAACCCCTTCTGCAGAAAAAGAAAACGTTCAAGCAATTAATGGTTGGCGAGATGGTTTTTTAATTGCTTTTTTGAACCCTAAATTAGCTATTTTCTTTTTAGCTTTGTTTAGTCAATTTGTTGATGCAAATGCAAGTTATCAACAAAAAATAATTATGGTATCGACCGTGGGAATCATCGATACATTATGGTATTTGATTGTCGCATTTATGTTTTCACGTGGCCCTGTTTTAGAAAAATTAAAGCGTAATAGCCACATTATCGATAAAGTTACTGGTAGCTTTTTAATTTTACTAGCAGCAAGAGTCGTTGTTAATTGACCTAAGTTAAATTAATCACAATGAAAAAAGTTAATCTATATTAAGGTAAATATATAAAGCGTAAGACCTTTAAACCTTTACCTTTTTCTGCTTCAACAAAAACATCAGGATTTACTATTTTTTCTTGAAATACACACTGTGGACATTCTCTTTCTACTTCGGTTAATAAAAATTCTTCATCTAAATCAGGAGAATTTAAACATAATATTATTTCTGCTGATGGCTTCATCAATTGCGGTATACGGCTAATGATTTTCTTATAATCGCGCTGAATGTTTACACTACCTTTTTGAAATGAAGGCGGATCACAGACTAAAATATCATAAGGTCCATATTTTTTAAGCCGACCATATGATTTGAAAATATCAACACCTTCAAACTTCACTTTAGAGAGGTCTTGCTTATTAAGTTTGTGATTATCACGCCCTTTTGATAAAGCCGATTTTGCCATATCAATATTGATGACTTTCTTAGCTCCTCCAGCCAGACCAGCAACTGAGAAAGCACACGTGTAAGAAAATAGATTTAAAACATTTTTGTCTTTAGCATTATCAATCAACCATTGTCGCCCGTTCGCCATATCCAAAAACAAGCCAAGGTTTTGTGATTTTCCAAATTGAATATGATATTTAAGCTTGTGCTCTTCAACAATAGTGTGATCTATAGCTTCTCCCCAGAGTACATCAATAGGGGCATATTTTTGATACCTGTATTGCACCTGAATAGATTTACACATTTTTTTAAACGCATCTAGTTCACGTAAATCTAATACTTGTTGGGATAACCAACTTTGCTCAACAGGTTGATATAAAGTAATTAATATTATCGGGGATAACCAATCAACATTTACATGCTCGAGTGATTTATATGCATGGCCTCTACCATGAAATAAACGTTGGCACTGAGTTAGATCACTCTTTTCAATAGTTTGTGTTATGTAATTGATCATTTAAATGAAGGTTTATAATTGAGAAAAAGAAAGGCCGCATAATAACAAATTATGCGGCCTTTTTAATGATTGTTTTTAAGTGCTTTAAAAACCAAATAGATTCACAGCAAAGAATTTTGTCGCAACAGTATTGATAAAGATGAAAAATACAATGACTGGTACAAATGTTCCTAATGAGAAATTAACATATTTCTCAACCCAAGAACCGGCGTAGCTATCACTACCTTCAGAGAGTTCCGCAGTCAGTTGTTTTTTCTTCCAGCGATAACTTACAAAAATACATAATAAAAAACCATTTAACGGTAAAATTGTTTCGTAAAATATGTCAACAATTACATCAAAAAATGGTTTATTTTGTCCTGCATAACTCATAAAGTTACTAAAAAAATCAACCATTCCATATGAAACCAAAGCGAAAATAGTTAATACACCCGCTGTCATCAACAAAGTAGTTAACGCTTTTCTTCGACTATGACATTTTTCAGTCACTAAGTATGAGACAGGCACCTCAATAATTGATACTAACGAAGTAATCGCAGCAAAAAATACGAGTAAAAAGAAAAAAGCAGCAAATGCACTTGCTCCTATATAACCAATAGAGCTTTGTAGAGCTAGGAATATCTTAGGTAAAAAAGTAAAGATTAACGACACGCCACTTTCACTTAATTCAGAAGGGTCAATATTGGGATTAAATGAAAAGATAGCGGGTAAAATCATCAAACCTGCAGTAAATGCAACTGCAGTATCTGTTATCGCTACTAGTTTTGCCGAATTGGCAATATCTGTTTTATTATTAATATAAGAGCCGTAAGTAATTAAAATCCCCATTCCCAGAGATAATGAGAAGAACGCCTGCGATAAAGCACCATTAATAACTGATGGCGTTAATTTAGAAATGTCTGGGATTAAGAAAAATTTCACCCCTGCCATTGCGTTATCTAACGATAAAACATAAAACACCATTAACACTAACATGATAAATAATGTCGGCATTAATATTTTAGCGGCTTTTTCTATACCATCTTTTACCCCTGCCACTAAGATAAAATATACAATTGCAGAGACTGCGATTAAAGCAGCAAATAGATATTCATTTTTTACAAAACCGGTAAAATAGTCACCATTTGCTAAAAGATCTAAATTTCCAGAAAATATCATTGTGATATAACCAAAAATCCACACAGTGATCACCATATAAAAAACAGCAATCATAAAAGGAGTTAGCACACCTAAAAATCCAGCGGCTCCCCAAATTTTACTACCGCCACTTAAAGATTTATATGCACCTACAGGTTCTTTCTGTGTTTTTCGGCCAACCGCCATTTCAGCAATCATCACCGGTAAACAAATGAAGAATACAAATAATGCGTACATTAGTAAAAATGCACCACCACCATTTTTAGCGGCATTAACAGGAAAGCCAACCAAATTACCAATACCAACAGCAGATCCCGCTGCGGCTAATATAAACCCTATTCGTGAACTAAAATGTTCTCTAGATGCAGTCATGTAACCCTTCTTATAATAATTTTATACTTGTTATAATTTTTATATGCATCTCTATTTTAAAATAGAGATTGCCTTACTTTTTTATTGTTCGATGCTATCAAGCTTTCAATTAAATGTCTTGTTTTACGTTGCCGTAAACGTAAAGGTTGTGTACATAAATGTGAACTTTACAATTAACATTCAATTTAAACACCTGAAAACTTCTATATTAACTGTGTATTCAAACTTAACGAGTAAATAATTTAGCACCCATTATATTCAAAATATTTTCAGCTTCTTGGCTTGCAAAGTCTGCCGCTGAATTTAAATCATCAGTAGATATACCTAGGCTTTTACATAATGATTCATCAACCGTATCGTCATAATTAAAATCATTCGGATGATAATCAACCAATGCTAAACGCGATGCCAAATATAAAACTTTAACATCTTTATTAATCTGAATTGATTGAGCTTCATTATAATGACGAATTGGTAAAATAATTTTTTCTGGGATCTGCCAAATTTTTAGTAGTTCAGCCGAAATATCGGTATAGCTATAACCTAATATTTGATGCTGTAAATCCCATGGCAAATGTTCAGAAGAATAATCTTCACAACGTTTCGCAATTTCAGGGGTAACTTTCGCAACTATTAATTCACCGAAATTTTGCAATAATCCCGCAACAAATAAACGCTCGATATCACGAATTCCTGATTTAATCGCAAGATTTTTTGTCGCTAACCCACAAAAAACACTCATCTGCCAAAATCTTTTTAAATCAATAGCTTGATTTGAAAAGTGTTTGAATGCTGATGCAGCTACATCAACCAGCATCATATTATAAATAGCTTGTGTACCAATAATAGTAATCGCACGAGAGATAGTACTAATTTCCCCTGGGAAACTATAAATAGCACTATTTGCTATTTGCAATAATCGTGATGTCATAGAAGGATCAACGCTTATTACATTCGCAAAATCTTCAATAGTAGAGTTTTCATCTTCCATCAATGACTTTACTTTAAAACAAGCGTCAGGTAGTGCAAAAGAGCCATTAGCTTGAATAGCGTATTCATGAGCGTTCATATAGGGTATATCCAAAAATATCAGTAAAGTGAGTGTAACTGGTTGCTATAATGAAGAAAACAAAAAAGCGCGACATTTTCATGTTGCGCTTTTTTGATTATGAAATATTCTTAAATTTTATTGGGCAAAAGTTTTACCGAAAAAGTCACCTTGATGCCATTCTGGACGTTTATCGCCGTTCGCAATTTCAACACCGATCATCATATTAACTTCAGCAAAACTTGCTGCTGCATCCCAACGAATAGGTAAATCAATTTGATCACTATGTTGGTGATAATGGTTCTTTAAGAAGTCACCAAACATTTTTCCGCCATCAATTTCAGGATCTTTTGATTTAAAGCCTGTCATTAAAAATACTGATGGTATACCCGCTTTAACAAAGCTGTAATGATCACTTCTCGTAAACAAAGCTTGCTCTGGCATTGGATCTGGGCTCAAACTAATATCAATTTTTTTAGCAGCTGATTCTACAATACTACCCAAGGTAGAATGTGTTGAACCAAAAGCAATTACATCTGCAAATGGGTATAAAATCAACGGCATGTCTAAGTTAACATTCGCCACCATTTGCATAACAGGAACTGTAGGATTATTTGCAAAATAGCTAGAGCCTAATAGACCTTTTTCTTCACCTGTAACAACAACAAATAATATTGAACGCTTTGGTTTTACTGGCATTGAAGCAAGCAAACGAGCCGTTTCTAATAAAATTGAAACACCTGATGCATTATCTAAAGCACCATTGTTAATTTTGTCTTCTTCTTCACCTTCTTCATGATCACTACCATGTTTACTCACACCAATATGATCTAAATGCGCACTAAAAACCACATACTCATTTTTCAATACTGGATCACTTCCTTCCAATGTACCAACAACATTAGGGCTAGTAATTTCTTCATGACTGGATTTATTTGCAAGGGTTACTTTAGCATTTAGCGTAAAACCTTGAATCGCTTCATTTGCTGTATCGCTCGCAAATATATCAGCTAATGTTTTTTCTGCACCATCAAATAAAGAAACAGCACGCTCATGATGAACATATGCACCACCCTTTATTTCAGGGTATTTACCAAATGGTTGTCCATCTTTCCCTACCCAGCTTAAACGTGGCGTACCTGCATATTTAGCCGATTTTTCAAAGCTACGAACTTTTTCACGTTTAGGCGTATGAATGGTAATAAAACCAACAGCGCCTCGTTCAGCTGCATGACGAATTTTTTCTCGCCCAGAACCTAAGTGAGCACCTTCCTCTGAAGGTAAATCATCCGGACGGCCTGTTAATACAACAACAATCTTACCTTTAACATCTAAGTTTTGATAATCGTCATAGCCAAAATCTGGAGCAATAACACCATAACCTGCAAATACAGTTTCAGCTTGAATCATTGACTCATTTTCAAGTGATGAGCCAGACATTAAAAAGTCATCTTGAAAAGTTAAATCTACTTTTCCTGATGCACTTTCAATACTCATTTTTGCGCTACCTTCTTCTAAGAAAGCTTTACGAAAAGTAACTTCTTGCTCATAAGTGTCATTTTCACCTTGAGGTAACAAACCTAATTGTTTGAAGTTTGATTTTACATAGTTCGCCGCAATTTGATGACCTTCGCTGCCAGTATCACGACCTTTTAATGTATCATCTGCTAAAAATTCAACATGTGCTTTAATTCGCTCTGCATTAACTTGCTCTGGTTGAGCACTCGCTGTTGATTCTGTTTTACTTTCTTGTTGACCACAACCTGTTAGAACAGCAAGTGACAATAGACTTGCCGAGGTAAATAATTTAAGTTTCATGTAAATCTCTTTAGATATTATTAAAATATGCTTTTATAACGATTAGGCTATAAAGTACATTAACTATATAGACAGCCCAATGATAATACCAGTACCACTCATCGTACATTTGTAGCAATTAATCGTTTTAATTAAACGAAAAGAGGGTTTTTGATCATCTTAATCAATAATCGGTATTCCTAAATCTTGAATGACATTTTCCATCACTACATAAGTATGTGTTTGAGACACAGCAGGAAGCTCTACTATTACACCTAAAACTTTACGGTATACTTCCATATTTTCAAAACGTAGCTTTAATAAATAATCAAAACCTCCTGCCACCATATGGCATTCAACCACTTCTTTAATTTTCACCACTTCAAGTCGAAATCGATTAAATATATCTCCTGTTGTCCTATCAAGTGTTACCTGAATAAAAGCTGACATTCCATAATTTAATTTACTCGCGTTTAGGTTTGCTCCATAACTTTCGATATAGCCTTCTTTCTCTAATCGCTTCACTCTTTCTAAACAAGGACTTGCACTTAAATTTACTTTTTTAGCTAAATCTGAATTAGAAATTCGACCATCTTTTTGTAAAGTGTCTAAAATAGTTAAATCAATGCGATCAAGTGTGCGTGCTTTAGTAGAAGTCAAAATTCAGAACCTTTTACTGTAATTATCAAGATACACCATAAATTATTCTGCATTTTCGTAAAATACGCAAACACATTCTGTTGTTTTATCTATAGAATTCGCAATTAAAATATTACAACGAAATAAAAATATAGGTGTATTTATGCTCTTTAATGATTCTTTAATTACAGAAAACAGTATACGTCAGAAAATTCGTGAGTTTTATCGTGTAGATGAAAATAGCGCTGTTGATCACATTCTCCCTTTAGCGGAAGTTAACGTTAGCGCTAGAAGCCGTGCTTGGGAAAGAGCACGTAAAATGGTATTACAAATTCGTCAGGACCAAGCAGGTAATGGTGCAATAGATGCATTATTGAAAGAGTACTCGCTTTCAAGTGAAGAAGGTGTGGTATTAATGTGTTTGGCAGAGGCTTTATTACGCGTGCCAGACAAACATACCCAAGATGCTTTAATTCGAGACAAGATTTCTCAAGGCCATTGGAGCACCCATCTAGGTAGTAGCGATTCTTTGTTCGTTAATGCTTCATCATGGGGGTTATTAATCACAGGCTCAATGGTGAATTATGCCGACAAACGAAATCAAGATAATTTTGGACTATTGAAACAAACTATTGGTCGTTTAGGTGAGCCAGTTATTCGTAAGTCGATGAACTATGCCATGAAAATAATGGGCAAACAGTTTGTTATGGGTGAAACCATTGCAGCTGCCACTGAACGTGCAGCAACTAAAGAACAACAAGGCTATGTTTATTCTTACGACATGTTAGGCGAAGGTGCACGCACCATGCACGACGCAGATCGTTATTTAAAAGCTTACCAAGATGCAATTGTAACAATTGGGAATGCTGCAGTTGCTTCAGGCAAAAAAGATCCACGAAAAGTACCCGGAATTTCAGTCAAGCTTTCTGCTATTCACCCACGTTATGAGTTTACTCACAAATCACGAGTAATGGCTGAAATTGTACCAAAACTAAAAGCTCTTTGCTTACAGGCAAAGTTTTACAATATTGGCTTAACTGTAGATGCAGAAGAATCTGAAAGATTAGAAATTTCCCTCGATATTATTGAAGCGGTGTTTAGCGATAACGAATTAGGTAATTGGAATGGTTTTGGCATTGCATTGCAAGCTTATCAAAAACGAGCAATTTTCGTTGTTGATTGGTTACGTGAATTAACTCTAAATGCTGATCGAAAAATGATGGTGCGTTTAGTTAAAGGTGCTTATTGGGATAGTGAAATCAAAAATGCACAAAAAGATGGGCATCAACATTTCCCTGTTTTCACGCGTAAATCATCTACCGATGTTTCGTACCATGCATGTGCAAATAAGCTTTTAGCATACAGAGATACTATATATCCACAATTTGCTACCCATAATGCATATACTGCTGCGACTATTGTAGAGCTTGCTGGTGATGATAAAGAAGGGTTTGAATTCCAGTGTTTACACGGCATGGGTGACTCGTTGTATGACCAAATAGTGAGTAATGAGCATATTCAATGTCGCATTTATGCTCCTGTTGGACAACACGAAGATTTATTAGCCTACCTTGTTCGTCGTTTATTAGAAAATGGCGCTAACTCTTCTTTTGTAAATGCTATCGTTGATGAGTCGCAACCAGTTGAATCTTTACTAGAAGATCCAGTTGAAAAAACACAGCGTTTAGAAGATAAATATAATCATCAAATTATTAAACCTATTGCTTTATATCATAACTCGAAAGGTGAAGGACGTGATAATGCTAAAGGCTTAGATTTAACTGATATTGATAGGATTATTCCGTTAAAGGCATCTTTAGACAGTTGGTTTGCAGACAATAAGCTTAACCAAAGTGAAATTCCAGAAGGTGCCGTTGCAGTTAAAAACCCTGCGAATCATAGTGAAGTTATTGGTTTCCACCAAATTGATAATAAAGACACTATGCTCGCAATGATCGATACCGCACAATCGGTATTTGGTTCATGGTCAAAAACTCCAGTTACAGAGCGTGCAGCGTTATTATTTCGTGTTGCCGATATTCTGGAACAGCATACTGATGAGCTGATTGCCTTATGTATTAAAGAAGCCGGCAAAGTTACTCAAGACGGGATTGATGAAGTAAGAGAAGCCGTCGATTTTTGTCGTTACTATGCCCAAAAGGCTATTGAACTTGAGTCCGATGAACGTTTGGAACCTCGCGGTGTAGTCTTATGTATTAGCCCTTGGAATTTTCCATTAGCAA
>JAGSHH010000014.1 GCA_023954655.1 Colwelliaceae bacterium | reverse complement strand
TTTATTGAAAGACTTTCTCACTCCTTTTACAAGTATAAGTAGTCGAGAGAACATCATAAATGGAGTATATTTATTTGGATTACCTGGAGTAGGTAAATCTCACTTACTTCATGCATGTTGTTCTTTAGCCCATGAAAATAATCAAACATCAGTTTGCTTATCTTTTTCAGAATTACGCCACTTATCTGTTCAGGTTTTAGAAGGCCTAGAGCACATTGACTTAATATGTTTAGATGATATCCAATACATTAGTGGTGAAGAACATTGGCAAAAAGCGGTATTTGATTTGTATAACCGTGTAACAGAGCAAAACAAAAAGCTTATTATTACTGGTGATAAAAGTATTAATGATCTTTTGCTAACTTTGCCTGACTTACGTTCTCGTTTATCTTGGGGATATGTTGAACAAATTAAGCCACTATCCGACGATGAAAAATTAATAGCTGTTCAGTTTAGAGCGCAGCAACGTGGCTTAATTTTAACAGAGGATGTCGCGAAGTTTTTACTTACTAGGCTATCGCGAGAAATGTCTAGCCTTCTTGATGCCCTTGATAAATTAGATAAAGCTTCAATTAGGGAACAACGAAAAATCACCATTCCCTTTATTAAAGACATTTTACTGAATTAGTCTTTCTTTTTTCTAATACTTAACCCTAACTCTTGCCCTCGATACTTAGCATAATAACTACCTGATATGAACATTGCTGAGGCAAATATTAACTCTAAAATAGCCCAATAAAAATCGCTATCTGATACCCATAATGTTGTTAGGCTATGAAGAAAGTAAATCATAACTACAAAATTTGACCAAGCGTAGGTGTATGGATTCCCTTGTATTAATCCCTTCATAGGGAATAATAGAGGTAAAATAAATATCACTATTGATAATGTAGGTGAAAGGCCATCAGATGGATTGAGAATCAATAACCAAATGGGCATAAATATTAGTAAAGAAAAATAGCCAGTTAAGGCTATTTTTTTATGTGCTTGTGTTGTGAAAATTCTTTTCATTGAATGCTTATTTAAAAAAGTGTTAAAACGTTTTCAGGAGGGCGGCCAATGATGGCTTTGTTATTGCTCACAACAATAGGGCGCTCTATAAGCTTAGGCGTATTTACCATGGCGTTAATTAATGTTTGATCGTCAGCACCTTTTAAGTTTTGCTCTTTAAATTCAGCTTCTTTTACGCGCATCATATTAATAGGTTTTACTGATAAAGCTTGTAATAAATCATTAATTTCATTTTCATTGAGTGGGTTCTTTAAATATTCAACAATAGAAACAGGTTGATTGTTTTCTTCTATCAAAGCTAATGTTTGTCGGCTTTTTGAGCAACGAGGGTTGTGATAAATTGTTAACATTTTTCTCTCATATAATATGGTTAATATAAGTAATAAAACTAGTTTAAACGTTTAAGTTTATTTTCTTGTTCTTGAAGTTGAATGATACGTGCTTTGATGCGTTTTTTCACTAAAGGTTTTTCATCGGCAAAGTTATATCCTGTTTGCAATTCATCTATCGCTCTTGGGTACGCCCCTAACAAAGCAAATACTTCTGCCTTTGAGGAATGCATCATCGCCATTTTATTTTGCTTTCTATAATTTTCTGTTAATAAATCATTGGCAATGAAGTTATCTTTGTGTACTAGTAAAAAATCTTGTAGAAGACTTTCCGCTTGTTGATATTTTTTAGCTTCATTCAACGTATTTGCATAGTTTAAAGTAACAACTTGGTTATTGGGCATAAGTAAATTCAATTCTTTTAATTTTGAAAGGGCAGACTCAAATTGTTTCGTATTAATATATGTATCAGTAAGTAAATCTATATAAAATAAGTTGTTCTTATCGGTTGATAATAACTGTAAAAGTATATTCTCGGCTTTCTTATAATTTTTGTTTTCAAAATATGAGATTGCTAAACCATATAATGCGGCCTCTTTATATGTATATCTTTGTTTAGCAATGTCTTTCGAAAATATTTTAATATTGTCTTTAGGATTTCCTTCATATCTTGCTTTTAAACGAGCTTTTGCCAGTTCAAAATCTAAATTCGCCTTAATCTTTATCGGTGGATAATTTTGAGCCCTGATTCTCGCATCTGAAATACGCGATTCTGGCATAGGGTGTGTTAGTAACATCGCAGGTGGTTTACTCGTATAGCGATATCGTTCAGCCATTTTTCCAAAGAAATTTGGCGCACCCATAGGATCAAAACCACTATTAGCTAATAGTTGAATACCAACTCTGTCAGCTTCTTTTTCATTTCCTCTCGTATAATTTATAGAAGATTGTTGAGAAGCAGCCATACTAGTACTCAGCGCTGCCATACCTACAGTAGGGTTAATTAACGTTAAAAGAACACCAGAAATCATACCGGCCATAGTTAATGGCTGACTACGATTTTGCGCTTCCATTTTTCTTGCTAGATGACGCTGAGTTACATGAGATATTTCATGGGCAAGCACAGAGGCTAATTCACTCTCTGTTTCAGATGCTGTTAAAAGCCCTGAATGTATACCAATATGACCACCAAAAAAGGCAAAAGCATTTAACTCTCTATTATTGACTAAGAAAAATTCAAAATTGTAATTAACATCTTGAGCATTTCTAACCATACGATTGCCTAAGTCATTAATATATTCTATTAAAACGGGGTCGTTAATCAAAGGTTGTGATGCACGAATATGCCTCATCATAGCATCACCAATTTGACGTTCTTTTTCTATTGATAAAGCACTAAAACCCGCAGCGCCTATTTCCGGGAGTTTATTTCTACTGTTATTTTGAGCGTAGCTATAAGGAGAGGATAGACAAATAACAAATAGAAAGGTTGTCATTAATGTAGATAGTTTTACCAATGCAATAGTTCCCGTTAATCTTCAGTATCAAGTAAATCAGTTAAATCAAAATGAGGTCTTCGCCTATAAAGCTCTTTACAAAACCCAGCAATGCTAAATCCTTGAATATGTTTGATTTCAAATGATTGATTAAGTATTTCAATTAATGCTTCAATTCTATTATGTGCATACCTAATAAGTTGCATATCAGCTTTATCGCCACTCTCAAAAGTAAAAACAATCATAGGTACAATACTATTTAGTCGAAATAACATTTGCATGGTTTCTGGTTGCCAATTTTGAAAAGGGCATAAAGGATTATCTTGCAAATGAACCAACACCCTTTCTCCTTCGACTATAGGATAACAATGAAGTTCATAATTGTTACTACAAAAAACATGTCTTAATTCTATAACAGGTTTATTTTTTACATGAATATTTCCTGCACTATCTTTAAAACCTTTTAAACATTCTAAATTCCAGCATTCTGGGTCTAATATGCTTTTATAAGCACTATCAAACCCGTGAGTTAAAATTCCATCTAACTCACCAATTGCAGAGGAAGCCATGTGATAAATTGAAGGCACTTCTCCCCAATTTAATTTTTTCTTGTATGCATTTATATCTTTTAATGTTGGTTTATCTGGTAAATTGCTCATTTAAAGTCCAACTAAAAATTATTTTTAAGATATTGAAAACTTCATTGTAATTGATTGTCGCAAATTAGATAATCAAACAAAAGCGCTGTTGAATATTATCTTTATGATTTATAAGTACGATGCAAGTAATGAACAATGTCCTTTACCATTAGTTAAAATGAGATTAACGTTAAAAAAACTAAAGGATAATGATAGTTATTTTATTCGTATTGCAGATAATGGCTCCAAATCAGATATCCCAAATTATTTAACAAACAAGGGATATCAGTATACGCAACAACAGCTCGACAATTCAATAGTTGAATTACACATTAAAATAGGTAAGTTATTATAATGGTTTCATTTTTTTCTCAATGGTACAAACAAAAATTTTCAGATCCCAATGCTGTTACATTAGTTATTATTTTGTTTATGTCCTTTCTAGCAGTCTATTTTTTAAGTGGGTTGTTGATGCCTGTTTTTGTTGCGATTGCGATTGCTTTTTTACTTGATTTACCTGTCAATAAACTAGGGCACTTTGGTTTATCTCGTATGTTATCAACAGTTCTCACGGTCACTGCATTTGTTGGTTTAGCCTTAGTGGCTATCTTAGGTTTAATGCCAATCATCTGGCAACAAAGTTCAAACTTACTACAGGAAGTACCACAAATGCTTTCTCAGGGGCAAACCTATTTATTAACACTGCCTGAAAAATATCCAGAATTAATTAAAGCTGAGCAAATCGAATCTGTGATCACCTTAGTTAATGACAAGCTGATTGAATGGGGTCAGGTAGCTTTAAAAGCTTCACTAAACTCTATTTCAGACATTGTTGCATTATTAATTTATTTGATTTTAGTTCCTTTGATGGTTTTTTTCTTCTTAAAAGATAAAAAAGAACTGCTTGCTAGCTTTAGTAGTTTCTTACCAAAAGATAGAAAAATGGCAACACAAGTTAGTGATGAAATGAATCAACAAATTATGAATTACATTCGTGGGAAAGTGATTGAAATTTTAATAATCGGTACGGCGTCAACCGTTGCTTTTGCTATTTTAGGATTAAATTATGCGGTGCTTTTAGGTGTCTTAGTTGGGCTCTCTGTTCTTGTTCCATATGTTGGCGCCACTATTGTTACATTTCCTGTTTTATTAGTAGCTCTGTTTCAATGGGGAACGGGTGCTGAACTAGGTTATGTGATGATAGCTTACGGTATTATTCAAGCATTAGATGGTAACTTATTAGTACCTTTATTATTTTCTGAAGCCGTTAATTTACACCCTGTTACAATCATCATTGCTGTTATTTTATTTGGTGGTTTATGGGGATTTTGGGGAGTATTTTTTGCTATTCCATTAGCAACATTAGTAAAAGCGGTTTTGAATGCCTGGCCTTCATCGAATGCTCTTGCTGAGAATAGTTAATGCTTTGTATTAATTGAATTATTAAATCAATTCAACTAATAAAATAAAAGCCCGTATATTATAAATATATGGGCTTTTTATTTTTTCTATTGAATTTTTAGGTTTAATAAATGAATTATTTAATTAACAACCTAAGAATTACTTGATAAAAAATCTAATACGACTTGATGATGATCTTTAGTTTTGAATTTATTAAATACATGACTGATTTTACCATCTAGGCCAATTAAAAAAGTCAAACGGTGTATGCCATCATATTCTCTTCCCATAAATTTCTTTAATCCCCATACACCAAAGCTGTCAGCAACTTGATGATCAACATCTGACAATAAAGTAAAATTTAATTCATCGCGCTGGCAAAATTTAGTGAGCCTTTTAGTTTCATCTGGACTGATTCCAAAAACAATAGTATTTAGCTTTTCCAATTCTGATTTACTATCCCTTAAACCTTGTGCTTGAACAGTACAACCAGGAGTCATTGCTTTTGGATAGAAATAAACTATTACTTGTTTTTTACCAATATAACTTGCTAAGGAGACAGTCTCGTTATTTTCATCTAATAATGAGAATAATGGTGCTTTATCACCGACAGTTAATGTTTTCATCTTCGCCCTTAAATGGATAAAATATTTGAATTTACTTTTGTAATAGTACCTTGAACATCAATTTGGTCACATAAGTCAAAATAATCTTTTTCTAGGTCTTCTATTGTTGTTTCTTTGGTTAATGCTATTAGTATTGCGGCATTCATTTGATTGTTTTTCGGGTTGATTTCTGATTTTAATGAAGAGATATCTATATTACGTGCAGCAAAGAATGCCGTCATAGCTTTTAATACTCCAGGTTGATCAATTCCCGCATATTCTGCTTGATAATGTTCAGTAAAATCTTGAGGTTTATAATCTGATGTACGCTTCATCATAGTGATAAGTTCACGTTTCACTGCAACAGCAGGAAGTTTACTTTCAATTTGACTGATTGCTTTACTGTTGCCGTTTAGTAGCATAATCATAGTGAATTCTAGACCAAAAATGGCCATTCTACTGTCAACTATGTTGCAACCACATTCACTAGCAAGTTTCGTTAAACTACTAACACTCCCCGTTCTGTCGGCACCCATCACGGTAAGAACTAGATATCGAGACATGCATAAACCTTCATTGCTTTAAAAAAGAGCGACATTGTAGCTTAAATAAAGGCCAATGACATTAGCATTTATTCTTGTGTTTGTTTTTAGGGGCAAGTACCATGTAGCGCATATATTGAAAGCTGAACAAATTGAAGTGAAGTTTAATATTAACGAAGAAAATGAACTTTATTTCATATAAAGCGTCTACCTCTGCACTTAATCATTCATCATTAATAATTGTTAACTGGTTTTTCTAAAACAAAAAGATTCAGATGTTATCCGCGGGAGTTTTAATGAATCGTAATACTTTTTATTTTTCATTGCTCAGCCTTGCTGTTGCAGGTTGTAGTTCTATTAATAATAAACAGGCTAGTGGTGGTTTTGATTACGCAAACCAAAAAGAAGCTAAACATTTAACTATTCCATCAGGTTTATCAGCTCCAGAAAAGAAGCAAACTTATGCTATTAGCGATGATATTAATCATCAAGGCCCAATAGGAAAGAATGTAGATATCCGAGCTCCGTCCCTAGTATTGCCGATAGCGGCTTCTTCCCGAATTGAAGGTGATAATAACCAAGCAAAAATATGGTTTGACCAAGTTTTAGAGAATACCGATTTACATTCTTTCATATATCAGGCAGTGGAAGAGCAATTAAAATCCGATGGTGTTGCCATCGATGTTATTGATGCTGAAAATAAAATTTTTGAGTCTCAATGGTATAATCGAGAAAAGGAATCCGGTTTCTGGCTATTCAAAGATGTAGAGTCAACAGAAAGCTTACGCTTTAGATACCAGTTCGAAACTAAACCTCATGGACGAAGCGTTGCGGTAATTGTTTCTCTCGTAGATTATATGAAAACTGATGAGTCAGGTGGTGTCAAAGAAATGAACCAGCTTGATAAACAACGTGCGGAAATGGCGATGTTGAATGAAATTGTCGCACAAGTTGATTTTAAATACCGTAAACACCTACAAGAAAACAGATTATTAAGAGCTAGTCAAAAATTAGTGACAATTGGTCAAAATAAGCTTGAAGAACCTGCATATATTGTCGAAATGGAATTAGATCTTTTATGGTCTAACATGCCTTTATTTTTTGAGGATCATGGCTTTAAGGTTTCTGACTTAAATGAAACTAAAAAAATCTATTATGTTGACTTTGTGAAACCTGATATCAGCTTATGGGATAAAATTTGGGGTGATGAGTTACCAGTTATAGAATTAATTGATCAACGTTATCAATTTGTATTATCACCTAAAGATAAACAAACAACAGTGACTATTTATGATGCTGATGGCAATGTAATTCCTTTAGATAAACTTGAATTGATATTCCCAGTTATGGAGTCTGGGTTATCGTTTAGGAATACCTTTTAATCAGAATTAACGATAAAAATATAAAAGCCAGTCAATTGACTGGCTTTTTTTTCAAATTAATAACTCATTCATAAGTGATACTAATATTATGAATGATTATTTTTTTTAGTTACCCGCCAAAATGCAATACTTGCTACAACAAACAAAATCATTGGGTAGTAAGCACTTGATACAACTTCAATAGGCGATATTTTTAAAGTTGTACCTAACAATAATGCTTGAGCACCATAAGGCAGTAACCCTTGATTAATACAGGCAAAAATATCTAATACACTTGCTGAATGGGCCGGAGATAACCCACCATCAGTTGCTAAATCTTTAGCCGTTTCTCCTGTAACGATGATAGAGACAGTGTTATTCGCAGTGAAAAAGTTACAAGTGAATGCAAGGCTAGCAATACCTAAACCAGCAGCACGCTTTTTATTGTTAGGGCTTAATAGTCTTGCTATTTTTTCTACTGAATCGGTTAATGCTGCTAAGCCACCTTGATGCTTTATTAGTTCACTTAAGCCACCAATAAATAATGCTAAGATAAATAGGTCTTGCATATTGGCAAAGCCTTTATTGATATCAGCAACCCAAGCACTCAATTGATATCCATTAGTAAACATACCCACGCTAGCCGCTAAAACTATTCCTATTAATAAAACAAGAAATACATTAACGCCTAAAAGTGCTAGCACTAAAATAACAATGTAAGGAATTAAACCGATAATATTTACTTCACTAATTTGCTCGTGAGGAATTGATACGCCTAGACTTGCAAAAATGATTAAGCAAATAATTGCAGCTGGAACGGCAAATTTAAAATTCACTTTGAATTTATCTTTCATTTGAGCCCCCTGACTACGAGTAGAAGCGATTGTTGTATCTGAAATAATAGATAAATTATCACCAAATATAGCACCAGAAATTATTACTCCGGCGATTATACTGGCATCTAAACCGGCAGATTCAATAAAACCCAGTGCGATAGGAGCAATAGCAGCAATAGTGCCCATGGATGTTCCCATTGCCGTCGAAATAAAAGCAGCAACTAAAAATAAACCAGGCAGTAATAAGTAATCAGGGAAAAAAGATAAACCTAATTGTACACTTGCATCTACACTACCGGTTGCTTTTGCCACAGTTGCAAAAGCACCCGCTAATAAATATATAATACACATGGTGATAATATTTGGGTGTCCAGCCCCTTGTACAAATTGAGTGATTTGTTGACTAACACTATCTTTCCCCATCCATATTGCTACTAAAATTGCCGGGATAATCGCGATACTGGCGGGTAATTGATAAAAAGCAAAATCAACACCTTGTAGACTAAGAATGATGCCAGTCCCTAAAAATAGGCCTAAAAATACAGCAAATGGAAATAAACTGCTTATACGTTTGTTGGGAGAAGTAATATTGTTTTCTGATGACATGCGTTGAATTCTATTATTGTTATAAAGTTTTTATCCTGAAAACAATAAAGTAATTTTAGAAAAAGTCTATGAAGATTAGTATTTAAAATTATAAATAAATTAAACACATTAAATGATGTAACAAAAATCATGTGGAAAAAGACAATAATATTGTTCTAAAAACAAAGAATAAAGTTCACTAGCTCGAAAACCTAAAATAAAAAAATATAATAAATAACAAATTCTCATAAATCAGACTACAGCCAAGGCTGTGTTTGTGCTATCCTTTCGCGAATTTTTTAGCACTCGCCATTTACGTAGTTATTTTTGAATGATGAACGTTGGTGAAAACATAAGTGAATAATATGTCTTTTGAAACTATTGAACAACGCGTAAGCTACGGTGTAGGTCGTCAATTAGGTGATCAACTTCGTAATAACCCTTTTAAAGAATTTGATGTTTCTGCTGTTCAAGCAGGTTTAGCTGATGCAATTGCAAACGCTGAAAGTCAAGTATCTGATGAACTATTAAATGAAGCTTTTTCTGTGATTTCTAAAAAATTACAAGAATTAGAGCAAGCAGCAGCTAAAGAAAAGTCAGCTGAAGGCGAAGCTTATTTAGCAGAAAATGCTAAGCGTGATGAAGTTACAGTTACTGAGTCAGGATTACAATATGAAGTATTAGCGACTGGTGAAGGCGAAAAGCCAACAGCAGCAAGTACTGTTCGTACTCATTATCACGGTACTTTCATAAACGGTGACGTTTTTGATAGTTCAGTTGATCGCGGTCAACCTGCAGAATTTCCAGTTGGTGGAGTTATTGCTGGCTGGACTGAGGCATTACAATTAATGACTGAAGGTTCAAAATGGCGTTTATATGTTCCATATAACCTAGCTTATGGTGAGCAAGGTTCTCAAGGGGCAATACCTCCTTATTCAACGTTGGTATTTGACGTTGAGTTATTAGCCATTGTTAGCTAATTAGTTATTTTTTAAAGCCCTCCGTTGAGGGCTTTTTTATGAATGTATTTTATTGGTTTAATAAAATACATTCATAAAAAATTATCTTTTAAATTACGATACTAGAATCCAATTATTACAATGAAAGCTTCAGGTTTAATTAATTTATTTCAAGATTATATAGCTGGGTTCAAAAGCTATAATTTAAACGTTATTAAAAATTGTTACCACTTACCATGTTCATTACATACACCAGATAAAATAGCTTATCTAGTAGAAGATAAAGACTTTGAAGAAGAGTTTATAAATATATTCTTAGTCTTGAGACAGGGTCATACTAAAGACATACGAGTGACCAAAGCAACGTTTAGTGAATATATTGATGGTTCAGTTGATGTTTGCATTGATTGGCAATTTGTTGATGAAAAAGGTGAGGTTTTTGCCGACTTTTGTGCATTTTATCATGTCGTAAATTTAGAGAAGAATTATAAAATTATTAGTGTGGTTTCACACGAGTTATCGAATAGTGTTGAATTATCATCTGTTTTAGAAATAGTTGATTTAAATAAAAGAGTTGAGAATAACAATGAAAGTTAAAGTAGCTATTTTAGGTTGTAGCGGTCGAATGGGACGAAACTTAATTCAAGCAGCATTAGAACATGAATCTGTCGAATTAATTGGTGGTAGCGTGCGTGACTCATCACCTTTTGCAAATTTTGATTTAGGTGAGTTGGCGGGCATTGGGGCTATCGGTCAAAAAACTTCTACTGAACTAGATAATTTACTTGATGCTGATGTATTTATTGATTTTACATCAATTGAGACTACCTTAGAAAATATTAAGTGGTGTCAATCTCACAATAAAGCATTAGTTATTGGTACCACAGGCTTTAGTGATGAGCAAGTTAATGAAATTAAAAGTGCTGGAAGAGATATTCCTGTAATTTTAGCGCCTAATACCAGTGTCGGTGTAAACCTAATGTTTAAATTGTTAGAAATTACATCTAAAGCAATTGGTGACTATACTGATATAGAAATTTTTGAAGCGCACCATAGATTCAAGAAAGATGCTCCTTCTGGAACTGCAGTTAAAATGGGGCAGGTAATAGCGGATACCTTGGGTAGAGATCTAAATAAAGTGGCTGTTTATGGTCGCGAAGGGATCACTGAAGAGCGAAGCCGTGAAACAATCGGTTTTGCCACTGTTCGAGCTGGAGATATTGTCGGAGAGCATACTGCATATTTTGCTGATTTGGGAGAACGGTTAGAAATTACCCATAAAGCTAGTTCACGAATGACATTTGCCCTAGGTGCGATGAGAGCCGCATTTTGGCTTAGCGAAGCTGATAATGGTTATTATGATATGCAAGATGTTTTAGGCTTAAAATAATACTTTTTTTAGAGATAAATGCTTTTTATAGACCTTTTAAATAAAAAGCCAATTAAACGCTTAGTTTTTACATTTTTATATAGACGAAATGCAGTTCTAAGCGTAGAATAAGTGGATTTTGTCAAAAATTTATCAAATCTTATTTTTTTATGGGATTTACAACAAGTTTTTGGCATTTTTTATGAATATTGTTTTTATACTTAATGATCGAAGTTTTTAGTTGTTTCATCGTTAAGCTTACTTCTTTGTTACGGAGGTTAAATTGACTAAATCTGCAATTTTAGTGCTTGAAGACGGCACTGTATTTAAAGGTACCGCAATTGGTGCAGACGGGGCAGCAGTTGGTGAGGTTGTATTTAATACCTCAATGACTGGTTACCAAGAAATTCTTACTGACCCATCTTATGCAGAACAAATAATTACGCTAACTTACCCCCATATTGGCAACACAGGTACAAATAGTGAAGATGAAGAATCTAATACTATTTGGGCAAAAGGCCTAGTTATTCGTGACTTACCATTGTTAGCAAGTAATTTTCGTAATGAACAAAACTTAAGCGATTACTTAAAAGCTAAAAATATTTTAGGGATTGCTGATATAGATACACGTAAGTTGACGCGTATTTTACGTGAAAAAGGTGCACAAAATGGCTGTATCCTAGCTGGTGAATCTATAGATGAATCAAATGCTCACGAACAAGCCAAAGATTTCCCTGGTTTGAAAGGTATGGACCTAGCGAAAGTAGTTTCTACAACAGAGCAATACCAATGGGAAGAAGGTAGCTGGGAGTTAGGAAAAGGTCATGTAACTCCTCAAAACTCAGAGTTTCACGTAGTTGCATACGATTTTGGTGCTAAACGTAATATTTTACGTATGTTAGTAGATCGTGGTTGTAAACTTACAGTTGTACCAGCACAAACTCCTGCAGCTGATGTTTTAGCAATGAAGCCTGATGGAATTTTCTTATCAAATGGTCCTGGAGATCCAGAACCATGTGATTATGCAATATCGGCGATAAAATCGTTTTTAGAAACTGATATTCCATTATTTGGTATTTGTCTAGGTCATCAGTTACTTGGTTTAGCAAGTGGCGCAAGTACATTAAAAATGAAATTTGGTCATCATGGTGGTAACCACCCAGTTAAAGATTTTGATCGTAACGTGGTAATGATCACAGCACAAAATCATGGATTTGCTATCGATGAAGAAAATATGCCTGAAAACATTAAAGTGACTCATAAGTCATTATTCGATGATTCTATTCAAGGTATTCATTTAACAGACAAACCAGCGTTTAGTTTTCAAGGTCATCCTGAAGCAAGCCCAGGACCTGCAGATGCAGCTCCTTTGTTTGATCATTTTATCGACCTTATGAAGTCAGCTAAATAATTCACCTAGACAAGAGAGAAAATAGAAATGGCAAAACGTACTGATTTAAAAAGTATCTTGATCTTAGGTGCTGGTCCAATCGTTATTGGTCAAGCATGTGAATTTGATTACTCAGGCGCACAAGCATGTAAGGCCCTTCGTGAAGAAGGCTACCGAGTTATTCTAGTTAACTCAAATCCAGCAACAATCATGACAGATCCTGAAATGGCCGATGCAACTTACATCGAACCTATTCATTGGGAAGTTGTTCGTAAAATTATTGAGAAAGAACGTCCTTGTGCAGTATTACCTACTATGGGTGGCCAAACGGCATTAAACTGTGCTTTAGAGCTTGAAGCAAAAGGCGTATTAAAAGAATTTAATGTTGAAATGATTGGTGCAACTGCTGATGCTATTGATAAAGCAGAAAACCGTGATCGTTTTGACAAAGCAATGAAAAATATTGGCTTAGAATGTCCTCGTGCGGAAATTGTTCATACGATTGAAGAAGCGCATGCAGCAAGTAAAACCTTAGGGTTCCCTTGTATTATTCGTCCATCATTTACTATGGGTGGTACAGGTGGTGGTATTGCTTATAACCGCGAAGAATTTAATGAAATTTGTACACGTGGTTTAGATCTTTCTCCAACGTCTGAATTATTGATTGATGAATCATTAATTGGTTGGAAAGAATATGAAATGGAAGTGGTTCGCGACAAAAATGATAACTGTATCATTATTTGTTCGATTGAGAACTTTGACCCTATGGGCATTCATACAGGTGACTCAATTACGGTTGCTCCAGCACAAACATTAACGGATAAAGAATACCAAATCATGCGTAATGCATCGATTGCTGTTCTTCGTGAGATTGGCGTCGAAACAGGTGGTTCAAACGTACAGTTTGGTATTTGCCCAGATACTGGCCGTATGGTCATCATAGAAATGAACCCACGTGTTTCGCGTTCATCTGCTTTAGCATCCAAAGCGACTGGTTTCCCAATAGCTAAAATCGCTGCTAAGTTAGCAGTAGGCTATACACTTGATGAATTATCAAATGATATTACTGGCGGTTCTACACCAGCTTCATTTGAACCAACAATAGATTACGTAGTTACTAAAATTCCACGTTTTAACTTTGAAAAATTTGCAGGCTCTGAAGATCGCTTAACTACTCAGATGAAATCTGTAGGTGAAGTGATGTCAATCGGTCGTAACCAACAAGAATCATTACAGAAAGCATTACGCGGCCTTGAGGTTGGCGTTAATGGTTTTGACTCTATGGTTGATGTGACCCAACCTGGTGCTAAAACAAAAATCATGCATGAACTGCAAGAAGCTGGTGCAGATCGTATTTGGTATGTAGCCGATGCATTTCGTTTAGGTTTGACGGTAGATGATGTTTTCCGCTTAACTAAAATTGACCGTTGGTTCTTAATTCAAATTGAAGACATCATTATCAATGAAGCAAAAGTTAAAGAGGGCGGTTTAAAAATATTATCCTCTGAATACTTACGTCAATTAAAACGTAAAGGTTTTGCTGACTCTCGTTTGGCTGACTTAATAGGTGTTGCAGAAGCTGAAATACGTAAAAAACGTCATAATGCTGAAATCTTTCCAGTTTACAAACGTGTAGATACTTGTGCTGCTGAATTTAGCTCTGATACAGCATATATGTATTCAACTTATGACGAAGAATGTGAAGCAAATCCTACTGATAATGAAAAAATCATGATCTTAGGTGGTGGCCCTAACCGAATTGGTCAAGGTATCGAATTTGATTACTGTTGTGTACATGCTGCTTTAGCTTTACGTGAAGACGGTTATGAAACTATCATGGTTAACTGTAACCCTGAAACTGTTTCTACTGATTACGATACATCAGATAGATTATATTTCGAATCAATTACTTTTGAAGATGTACTTGAAATTGTACGTATTGAAAAACCAAAAGGCGTTATTGTTCAATACGGTGGTCAAACACCACTTAAACTAGCGCGTGCTCTAGAAGCTGCAGGTGTGCCAATTATTGGTACTTCACCTGATGCAATCGATAGAGCAGAAGACAGAGAACGCTTCCAACAAGCGGTTGACCGTTTAGGTTTATTACAACCTGAAAATGCTACGGTTACTTCATTAGATGAAGCAATGGCAAAAGCTGAAGCCATTGGCTTTCCATTAGTTGTGCGTCCATCTTATGTACTAGGTGGCCGAGCGATGGAAATTGTTTATGATTTGGATGATTTACGTCGTTATATGACAGAAGCGGTAAGTGTTTCTAACGATTCTCCGGTATTACTTGACCATTTCCTTGATGATGCTATTGAAGTTGATATTGATGTTGTTTGTGACGGAACGGATGTGGTTGTTGGCGGCATTATGCAACATATTGAACAAGCCGGTGTTCACTCTGGTGACTCAGCATGTTCATTACCGGCTTACAGCTTGAGCCAAGAAGTTCAAGATGTAATGCGCAAGCAAGTAACTGACTTAGCATTTGAATTAGGTGTTAATGGCTTAATGAATACACAAATGGCAGTTAAAGACGGCAAAGTTTATTTAATTGAAGTAAATCCTCGTGCTGCGCGAACTATTCCATTTGTCTCAAAAGCGACAGCGGTACCTTTAGCTAAAGTTGGAGCTCGTGTTATGGCGGGTAAATCACTGAAAGAGCAAGGTATAACGAAAGAAATTATTCCTCCTTATTTTTCCGTAAAAGAAGTGGTTATTCCATTTAACAAGTTCCACGGAAGTGACCCGCTTGTTGGTCCTGAAATGCGCTCAACAGGTGAAGTGATGGGGGTTGGTGTAACATTTGAAGAGGCCTATGCTAAAGCTAATTTGGGTGCAGGTGTTTCTGTTCCTAAAGATGGTCGCGCATTAATTTCTGTCCGTAATAGTGATAAAGAGCGTGTGGTTGAGTTAGCTAAACAAATGGTTGCTTTAGGTTATGAAGTAGATGCAACGCATGGTACGGCAGTTATTCTTGGTGAAGCTAATATTCCGTGTCGATTAGTGAATAAGGTACATGAAGGTCGTCCTCATATTCTTGATAGAATTAAAAATGAAGAATATAGCTATATTATTAATACGACTGAGGGTCGTAAAGCAATTGAAGATTCTAAAGTATTGCGTGGTGGAGCACTTCGTTATAAAGTTGCTTATACTACAACATTAAATGCTGCTTTTGCTGCTTGCCAGGCACATGCCGCAGATGATAGAAATACTGTTACCTCTATTCAAGAGCTTCACAAACAGTGTAAATAAAAAACTTGGCATTTAATTAAATGCCGGTTATAAAATTTTTAAAGGTGGTCATTACGTAAGTGATGCCACCTTTATCGTTAGAAGAATAAAAGGATTACAATGAATCAATTCCCAATGACAGTTCAAGGCGCTGATGCACTTCGTGAAGAGCTAAATCATCTAAAAACGGTTAAACGCCCAAGAATTGTAAATGATATAGCTGATGCACGCGAACATGGTGATTTGAAAGAAAATGCTGAATATCATGCGGCACGTGAAGAACAAGGTTTTTGTGAAGGTCGTATTCAAGAAATCGAAGGTAAACTTGGCAATGCACAAATTATTGATGTTGCTAAAATACCGAATCATGGCAAGGTGATTTTTGGTGTGACAGTTACTTTGTTAAATATTGATACTGATGAAGAAGTTAAGTATCAAATAGTTGGAGATGATGAAGCAGATATTAAAAACAATCGAATTTCAGTCAACTCACCCATTGCCCGTGGTTTAATCGGTAAAGAAGTTGATACCGAAATAGAAATAAAAACTCCAGGTGGTACTGTTGAATATGAGATTATTGCTGTAGATCATATTTAGTAAATCTATCTATTTGAATAACTAGCACTTTTTATAAGTGCTTTTTTTGTATTTACAATTAAAATGTAAGCGCTTTCATTATTGCTGGTTTTTTAATATACTGAATTTGTATTTCGATTAAAACTAATTTCATGGAGAGAATTAATAGAAAACTAATATTGCATTTTTAGGATTAATTATGAAACGTGTTTTTACATATATGTTTGTTGTCTGTTCAACATTTTTTAGTACTTGTTCTATTGCTAAAGACATCATTACCTATCCATGGATTGGTGATGATAAATACCTTTATGAAGATTATTATTATTCTTTGTTAAAACTATCCTTAGAAAAATCTGTAGACAAATTTGGTTCATTTCAATTAGTAAAGTATGAAAAGCCTATGAACCAAGGAAGAGCTGTAGGACTCGTTAAAAACAATAAATATATAAATGTAATGTGGACCATGACTTCAGCAACACGGGAACTTCAACTTCAACCAATTAGAGTTCCATTATTAAAAGGTCTTGGCGGTTGTAGGCTTTTTATTATTAGAAAAGGAGAACAATCACGTTTTGATAAATTAACGTCTGAAAGTGAACTTAAAAATATGGTCGCCGGTCAAGGGGATGATTGGCCAGATACGCAAATACTAAGGGAAAATGATTTTAGGGTTATGACTGGCTCTAGTTATAACGGAGTTTTTGAAATGTTAATTCGTGATAGGTTTGATTATTTCCCTCGTGCTTTACATGAACCATGGAGCGAAATATTGTCTTATGATAGCTTAGAAGTTGAGAAACGATTTCTACTCGAATACCCATCACCGTACTATTTTTTTGTAAATAAATCTAATATGCGATTACACGATCGTATCGCGTATGGCTTAGAAAAAGCAATGCAAGATGGTAGCTTTAATACTTTTTTTAATAACCATCCGGTGACAAATAATATATTAAGTAAAGTTAATTTTGCTAATAGAACGGTTTATTCTCTGCAAAATCCGCTTTTATCAGCTGAATCACTTAAAGCTTTTAATGATTCAAAATATAGTTCTGTTTGTCGTTAATAATATTTTATAAGTTTTGATAGTTTTCCAATTATTAGTAAGTTAATTAAATTATTGAGGGCTTGATTTTGAGATTGATTTTATTATTTTTGTTTATTCATAATATTTCTTTTGCTAAAGATATTGTTAGTTATCCATGGGCTGCAAGAAATGATTTTTCATATGATAGCTATTACAAAGCGTTATTACATCTTGCCCTTGAGAAATCTACAGATAAGTATGGTGACTATGAAGTTAATGAAATAGATGCAGGGGTTAGTCAAGAACATATGGTCAGGCTTGTCCAAAAAAATAAATTTGTTAATTTGTTTTGGACAATGACTTCTAAAGAAAGAGAAGAACATTTATTACCCATTAGATTTCCTTTATTTAAAGGTTTGTTAGGTTGCCGAGTCTTTTTTATTAAAAAAGGTCAGCAGATAAAATTTGATCAATTGCAAAAAGCTGAACAATTAAAGTCTTTCATTGTAGGGCAAGGTAAAGATTGGCCCGATACGCAAATATTGCTAGATAATAACTTTAATGTAATAACTTCTTTAGAGCATGAAAGTTTATTTAAAATGTTAGTAAAAGGACGTTTTGATTTTTTTCCAAGAGCCATTCATGAAGCTAGAAGTGAATTAAAAGATTATCCTGATATAGTTATCGAAAAACGATTTTTGCTCTATTATGATTCACCATTTTACTTCTTTGTAAATAAAGCTAATTCTAGACTTGCTCAGAGATTGGAATATGGTTTGAAGGCTTCAGCAGAAGATGGAAGTTTTGAACGTTTTTTTAATGAACACCCTGTAAGTAGTGGTATTCTAAATCAATTTAGTTTAAATACTAGAGAATTAATATTTCTTAAAAACCAGTCGTTAACTACTGAAACTCAGCAAGTTCTTTATCAATTAAAAACGCATAAAAATTGTTTAAAGAAAGTTAAGTAACTTTACATAAAAAAACATCGATCTTTTGTTAATGCACAAAAGCATTCTTACAATTTTTAAACAATTATTTTATTGTGAAATTCTCTGTTAACGTTTAATTTTAAGTTTATCTCAATTCAATAAATACACATTCAGTTATTGTTAATTATCTTTGAGTTAGAATATCAATAAAAGATAAACTGAACAGAGTTTTACTTTCTATGTCACATTTTCTTCGTATCATTGTATTGTTAAGTGCGTTGGCGTTAACAAGCTGTGCTTCAATGAACTTTGAAGACTTTTTTGAAGGTTATGCTCAGCAGATGGAAAAAGTGATTTATGCTCAAAAACAGGGTGATTTTGATAAAGCTCTCTCATTAATTTCTAAAAAAAACACAAGTCATAATGCTTATAATTTATCATTATTAGAAAAAGGTCGCCTTGAATTTTTATCGAAAAATTGGGAGCAAAGTCAGTTTTTTTTTAATGATGCATATCGAACGATAAAACAAGAAAGTGCAAAAGCTAATATCCAGATAAGTAAAGGATTACAAAACGTTGGAGCTGTTATCAGTAATGACAGCGCGATAAAGTATCAAGTACCTGCTTATGAGCAAAGTATGATGCATTCATATCAAGCTTTGAATTATTTGTACCAAGGCAGTATTGAATCAGCACTGGTTGAAGTTAGAAAAGCTAATTTAGTGCAAGAGTTAGCATTAGATGAACATGCAGATGATATTTTTTCCGCACAACAAGAAACCATTGAAGAAGGTGTCACACATGACACATTAAATTCAGTTTATCCATCGATGAATGAGATGATTGGTGATGTTAAAAATGGTTTTCAAAATGCTTTTACCTTTTATTTATCAGCACTTCTATATGAAAGTGTTGGTGAGTTAAATGATGCTTATATTGACTACAAAAAATCTTTAGAGATATTTCCTGATAATCATTATTTAAAATCTGATGTATTGCGTTTAGGAAAAGAGTTAAACATGATTGACGATTTAGCTGAGTTTTCTGACGAAGATTTGTTAGGAAGTACACTTTTATTAAAAGATAAATATAAAGGTGAGTCAGGACAACTTGTTATTTTATATGAACAAGGTTTAGTGAATAAAAAACAAGAAAAAAAATTAAATTTACCACTTTATACAAGACATGATGATATGCGTTTTTTTAGCTTCTCTTTACCTGTATATCAATCAATCAATCAGGTTAATCAGCCATTATATTTGCATTACAATCAACAAACTTTTCAGTCAGATGAAATTGTGATCTTACAATCTCTAGCAACTAAACAGTTAGTTGAACAGCTCCCTGAATTGATTACAAGACAGTCATTGCGAATAGTTGCTAAAGAGAAAATGAGAAGACAAATGAAGCAAGAAGGTGGAGACGTTGGGAATATTATTGCAAGCTTATATAGTATAGCTTCTGAAAAAGCGGATACTCGCAGCTGGTTATCGTTACCAAATCGTGTTCATTTATTAAAAGTTGAATTGCCCGTAGGTGAACATGCTTTATCACTAGAGCACATAAATGGTCATTCAGTCATCGATGTTAATATCAATGCTGAACGAATATCACTAATTAATTTAACCACTGTAGGAACTTATACTGGTTATAAATCAACAAATTTATAGCGGAGATTAAAATGGATATATGTATTAAGAAGGGGGGCGGTGTTTTTTCAATAATGCTAATGGTTGCTTTTGGGCTATCAGCTTGTCATAAACCAATACCCGTTACATCAGGACTTGGTGCTGAATCAATTACAAATGAGATTCCTCCAGCGACTTATTTGAAAGTGGATAACGAAGCGTTATCTGAAAAACTGACAATTAGTGACGTAAAACACCGAATGACCAATGATTTATTAGAAATTAATATTGAATTATCAAGCCAATATGAAAAATCATTGAAATTGCAGTATCACTTTAATTGGTTTGATAAAAATGGCTTTGTTGTTGAAATAAATAAAGCATCTTGGCAACCACTTGAATTACATGGGCATCAATCGAAAATTTTAAGAGGTGTATCTCCTTCAAGCAATGTTACTTCATTTAACGTTTATGTTCGATCTGCTTCTTCTAATGCTTATAAGAATTAAACCAATTAATAGATAGAATTTATAAAGGTAAAGGAAAAATTTATGAAAAACTCAACCTTAATTACAACATTATTTATTGCCATTATTATAGGGACTGGTTGTGCACAAAAATCAATTGTTCGTTATGGTGATGCTACAGCCGTTGAAACAACTGATATTAATTTTGGTTCAACTGACCTTCAAAAAGTGGCTAATGATATGGCTGATTCGGTTTTATTGTCTCCTGTTGTAGGTACATTAACCGAAAATAGTCGACCAGTGATTTTTGTAGAACGTATTAAGAATAAAACCAGTGAGCATATTGATACTGAATCTATTACCGATACGGTATCAACAAAACTCTTACGATCAGGAAAATTTAGATTTGTTGATATGGGGCGTGTTGAGGCTGCTCGTAAACAACTTGAATTCCAGCATGATGGCGGAATGGTTGATTCAACTAAAGCAATTCAATTTGGTCGTCACGTGGGGGCTAAATACATGCTATATGGCAATCTTTCGAGTATTGTTAAATCAAACAAAGATAAGTCTGATGTGTATTATAAGTTTACTTTGCGCTTAATGGACCTAGAGAGTGGCCTAGTTGAATGGGCAGATGAGAGCGAAATCCGAAAAACACGCACTAAAGGCGCTGTGGGTTGGTAAGACAGGTAAAATCCGTATAAGTTTTTTTATTAGGAGCTATTATGAATAAGCGACTCTGTTATCTATTGATATTAATATCGATGAGTTTTGTTTCTCATACTGAAGAGTATAATCGTAATAAAGCTATTCCAGTTGAAAAAGTTTTGTTTGGAAAGGTTTTGTCAGTTCGAACAATTACAGAAAAAGAATTGATTAAAGATAAAGAACGGGGTTGGGAAACGTTTGGAGGTGCTATTTTAGGCGGTGTCATCGGACACCAGTTTGGAAATGGTACTGGTAGAGATGTTACAACTATCTTAGGTGTGTTAATTGGCGCTTCAATATCAGCAGATCAACCGAGATATCAAGAAAAAATCTATCGCTTAGTTGAACTGATGATAAAAGTAGAAGAAGGGCAAGAATACATGGTAGTACAAGAAAGAGATCCTAAAATGTTATTTAAATCAAAAGATGAAGTTCGAATGATTTTTTTAGCAAATGACTCAGTTCGTATTGATAAGCAAATGTAATATTTAAGGTGATTATAGTTGTTGTAAACTTAATTCTGGCATTATATTGTTTGAAAAATGTAGGGGATTTACAATTTGATAGTAGGAACTTATGCAGTATACAAATAAAACTCAACCGCAAGATTGTAAGAATATGGACGATATTCGAGTTGAGATTGATAATATGGATCGCCTCATTATTGAGATTTTAGGTAAACGGTTTAAATATGTGCAAGCGGCAGCTAAATTTAAAACATCTGAAACCTCTGTTCGTGCTCCTGAACGATTTAAAGCAATGATAGCAAAACGAAGAGAGTGGGCGTGTAAAGAAGGCTTAAGTGCAGAAGCTATTGAAAAAATGTATCGTGACCTAGTGAATCATTTTATAAAAGAAGAAATGGTACATTGGCAATCTGAAGTAAAGAGTAATTAAATTAGTTCAATCTTTTAAGGGGATTTTAATAGATGGGTTTTAAATTTTGGTTAACTCGCTCAACTAAGGTCTACTTATTTATCGCCATTACTCTTTTAGTTGTTGAACTAATTAAAGGACATGCATTTATAGATGCTCTTTCTTTTTCTTTATTGTGGTCATTGATTACAACGGCCATATTTATTACAACACGTATATATCATTTATCTAAAGGGAGAAAATGCCAATTGTGTCAGGACTCACCAAAAAATGATATTGAGTAATCATAATCAATTAGAGCTCACACAAAAGTGATCATCATATTATTTTCAATATTGCTGATGTTTTGTAGTGTTTATATGTTTGTTTTCCCTAAGCGTTGGTCAAATGGGATCATTATCTTTAGTGAAAAGCCTTATTTTCATATTTTTGAAATCATAAGCAGGTTTCTTTTTGGTATTATTTTCTTGATAAGTTACTCTCAAAATAAATTTCCAATACTTTTGATTTCAATAGGGAGTCTGCTGATTGTCGTCAGTTTTGGTTTAGTGATCCTCGGTGAAACAAGACATCGTCAATTTGCAAAATGGTCTGCAATCAAATTCCAAAAGACATTTAGGGTAGCTAGTGTGGCATCCTTTATTTTTGCTGTTTTTTTGATATATTCTATGACTGACAATTAATAAAAAATATAACGTTTGGACATTTGATAGCTATGGGTATTGTACGTATTAATAAGTTTGTATCTGCAGTAGATAAAAGTGATGAATTATTTGAGTTTTTAAAGTCATTAATACCATATATTTCAAAAAGTGAAGGTTGTTTGTCATGTGAGGTTTTAAAAGATATTGAAAATGAAATGTCTTTTATAGTTATTGAAAAGTGGTTATCTAAAGATCATCATTTGCAATCGATTGCTAACTTTCCGAAAGAAGAGATGCAAGCTGCTATGAGTCTATTTGGTGCCCCTCCTAAAGGAGCATATTATTGCCAATGATGGCTATGACTTGGTCGCTATTTTAAAAATACGTCTATTTGAAGCTTTTTACTTTGTGGTGAAATAATGACTCTTAATTGCTTTTCATTGTGAGAAAAATAGAGCGTTAATCTACCACGTTTTATTTCTCTACTATTAACCTTACCATATTTTTCTTGATAAAAGTCAATCACTTCTTGTTCTGTATGATCAGTAAAGTAATTGAGCACAGCAGGGAGTTTGTCTGTAAATTCAGCAAAAACTTTCGCATCTTCAGGGTATGGAATAAGGTAAGCTTGATCATTTGGCTTAGCATTACTTGAAAAACATAATATTAAACTGAAGATTATTAATAATACTTGTTTTGGATTATTCATTTGCAAAACTCCACAATTCGTTTTTTCTTAAAGTATTCTTTCAGTATTTTTATATACCGCTTTACTTGAGTACTTTATGTGTTAATTTTGTTGGAAAAACATGTAATTTGAATGTTTTTTATTAACTTTTTGATTAAATTATAATTTATGTGAACGGTCGTATAATATTGTTATCTAAATAATAATTATTCAACAAAGTCTTCACGATAATGATCTACCCACATCGCTGTTGCGCCGCATATTGCAACTGGCATGATGACTAAGTTCAGCAATGGTACCATAGAGAAGATAGCTGTTGTAATACCGAAACTATAACTTAACCCTTTACGCTCTTTTAGAGCTATTTTCATCTCATCAAAATTCACTTTATGATTATCAAAAGGATAATCTTTATATTGGATTGCCATCATCCAGGCAAGAAATAAAAACCATAATACTTGCCCTATAATCGGTAATATCCAATAAAGGATAAAAAAGCCAATTGCACGTGGTAGATAATAACGAAATTTGCACCACTCTCTACTTAATGTACGAGGTATATCTTTTATTAGATCTAGTGAAGAACCTGATATAGGCGAAGATTGGGTTAGCAGTAGTTCCATCTTTTCTGAAAGTAGGCCATTAAAAGGTGCTGCTATCCAATTAGCTACTGAGCTGAAAATAAATGAAAACATTACCAAAAAAAACAGTAAGGCGATTGGCCAAATAGCGGATGTCAACCAAGATAAAGTGTCAGGTAGCCATTGCTGTAGCTCAAGCATGTAAACATCAAGCTGCAAAAACATAAAGTAAAAAGCAATGCTAAAGAGTAATAAGTTGACTATTAATGGAATAAAGACAAATCTTCTGATCCCTTTTAATCTAATTAATTCAAAGCCTTTTATTAAATATCCCGCACCACTTTGTGCGAAGGGTTGTTGTATTGTTAATGACATTTAGTTTATTTTTTAACTAGTTAACTTTATATGTACAGTATAGTGTGATTAAAGCTTTGTGAGAAGCTGCCAGTTGTTACAAACTAAATCAAATTCTGATAAAGTCTTTAAACTAACAAAAATAATAATATATTAGGGTCTGCTGAGTACATGCGATTAAAGCACATCAAATTGGCTGGGTTTAAATCTTTTGTTGATCCAACAAAAGTGCCATTTGAACAGCAAATGACAGCAATAGTTGGCCCAAATGGTTGTGGTAAGTCTAATATCATTGATGCTGTACGATGGGTTTTAGGTGAAAGCTCCGCAAAAAATTTGCGTGGTGATGCGATGACCGATGTTATTTTTAACGGTGCCTCAACACGTAAAGCTGTCGGTCAAGCGAGTGTCGAATTACTATTTGATAATATGGAAGAGCGTATTCAAGGCTCAATGGCTGATCGTAACCAAGTTTCCATCCGTCGGGTAGTTAATAGAGACAGCCAAAACATCTATTATTTAAATGGTACAAAATGTCGAAGAAAAGATATTATTGATATCTTTTTAGGCACAGGTTTAGGTCCTCGCAGTTACGCTATTATTGAACAAGGTACTATCTCTAGACTTATCGAATCTAAACCGCAAGAACTAAGGGTTTTTATTGAAGAAGCTGCAGGGATATCAAAATATAAAGAAAGGCGAAGAGATACTGAAATTAGGATCAGACATACACGTGAGAATCTTGAAAGACTTTTTGATATCCGTTCTGAGTTAAACACACAAATTGAAAAACTACATCAACAAGCTGAAGCTGCAAAACGTTTTAAAACATTAAAAGGCCAAGAACGAAAAATAAAAGCTGAATTAGCAGTATTACGCTGGCAAAAGTTTAATCATCAATTTAAAAGTAATCAATCACGTTGTAACGAGTTACAAGAGCAAATTAAAATAAATGAATCACATCAAGTAACTGATGGTATTGCTCTTTTTACAGCAAAGCAAAATTTTCAAACAGCTAATCAAACCATACAATTATTACAGCAGAAGAAAATTGGGCTGACAAATGATATTGCACGTTTAGAACAGCAAATTAAGCATCTGAATGCACAACAAAAAAAAATGGCTGATGATAAATTAATTAATCAACAGCAAATGAGTAAAGCGCAAAAGTCACTATTAGTTGAGCAAGAGCAATTAAAGATTCTGAATGATAAACTGGATGTTTTACAGCCACAATATCAGCAGTTAGTTCAAGAATTAGCTGAGCATGAACAAAATTACAAAATAAGTAATGAGCAGTTGCAAATTGAGCAACAAACATTACAACGCTTTCATCAAGAAAAAGAAAAGCAAAGCCAGCAAAAGTTAGAAGAAACGAAAAAGAAAGCACAATATCACGAAATAATAGAACAGAAGAATTCTCGTTTAAATATTGTTATTCAACAAATGCAGTTATTAGAGAGTGTTAAAAATCTTGATAATGAATTTGAGTTTAATAAATTAGGCATACTGAAAGAGCAGGTTGAACAGTTACTTATACAGAAAGAAAACAACGATATTAATAAACAAGAACATCAGAGTGCTAATTTAGGACTTGCTCAACAACAAAGTAAGAACATTGGTACGAGCTTGGCTTTAGAGAAGCAAATAGAACAATTAACTCTAAAGTTAACGTATCAAGCTGATTGGCAGAAGACTCAAGATGACTGGCTTATTGAGCAAAGTGTTAATGCTCTTGGAGTTTTACAGCAACAACTCACTATAGAAGATGGCTGGGAATTAGCGGTTGAAATGGTTTTGTCTCATCTATTACAAGCGCGCTTTATAGATGATTTCCCAATTAAAAATTTTTCTGAGCAGTCAACGCCACAATCGCTATTGTTACTTAACTATGCTTTTGAAAGTACCCCTAAAGTTAAAACTTTATCAGAAAAGATTTCTGGTGGTGCTTCAATATATGGAATGCTCAATAGAATAAAAATCGCAGACAGTTATCAAACAGCTTCTGAGATGTTAATGTTTTTAAATGAAGGTGAGTCGGTTATTTGTCCGCAAGGGTTTTGGCTGAGCAATAACTTTATTAGAAAAGGATTGTTTAATGAAAAAAATGACCACTTTTCTGATGTAAATACTTTAAATGAACAAAAACAGCAATTAGAGTCGTTAAAGCAAGAAAGCGATGAGCTAAATAACCAAATATCGAAGAGTGAATCTTTGCAGTACCAGTTGTCTGTCAAACGAGAAGAAATTGTTAACCAATTAACAAAAAAACAAACGAAATTGACGCAAGTTGAAAAATCAGAAGCATTACACAAACAAAAGATTGATAGTGAAATGCAGCAACGGAAAGATTTATATAACGAACAGCAAACACTTGAAAAAGAAATCAGTGTTACAACCGAACTATTAAATGAATTAGCAAAAGTAACTTTAAAGGCAGAGCAAGAAAATTTAACCGCAGGAGAATACGAGTCGATAGATTCGTTAACAGAGAGAGTGCAATTATTACAAGATCAAACACATTCTCTCCAAGCAAAACAAAAGGTATTAATAGATAATAAACATCAATTTGAATTAACTATCGAAAAAACTAATAACAGTGCCTCTCATTGCCTGCAAACCGTTACGCGTTTTCAGGAAAATATCATTCAACTAACCGAACAACAAACATCAAATAATAATATATTAGATGAAGGTATTGCTCCGTTAATAAAAGATGAAAACCAGTTACAAGCCTGGTTAATTGAGATGTCGACTTTAGATCAAGAGCTGCTAAAAGCACAAAAAACATTAAATACTACACAAGAAACAATACAATCAATTGAACAAAAGCAAAGCTATTCAGTCGAAGAGATAAATAAATTAAAAGAATCATTAAATCAACTTCAAATTGATGGTGAAAGTTATCGCTTAAAAGCTCAAGCGGCTATAGAACAACTTGATGAGTTAAGAGAAAATGTAAAATCAGTGCAACAACTAATGCCTCAAAATGCTAGAGAATCTCAATGGCAAGCACAGTTAATAAAGCTAGCAAAAGACATTCAATTGTTAGGAGCGATTAATTTAGCAGCAATTGAAGAGTTTGAAACGCAATTAACGCGAAAAAACTATCTTGATCAACAAGATCAGGATTTAAATTTAGCGATTTCAACGTTAGAATCAGCAATAGAAAAAATAGATAAAGAAAGTCGGCATAAATTTAAAACGACCTTTGATAAAGTGAATCAAGATTTACAGTCATTATTTCCTAAAGTGTTTGGTGGTGGACAAGCTTATTTAACGCTTACCGGTGAAGATTTGTTAGATACTGGGGTAACAATAATGGCAAGACCACCCGGGAAAAAAAATAGTACGATTCATTTATTATCTGGTGGAGAAAAAGCGTTAACCGCATTATCATTGGTATTTGCTATTTTTCGTTTAAATCCTGCACCGTTTTGTATGTTAGACGAAGTAGATGCGCCACTTGATGACGCGAACGTAAGTCGGTTTTGTAATTTGGTAAAAGAAATGTCACAAACCGTGCAATTTATTTATATTAGTCATAATAAAATAGCGATGGAAATGGCTTCTCATTTAACAGGTGTTACCATGTTTGAAGCAGGAGTTTCAAGAATGGTAGCTGTTGATTTAGATGAAGCGGTTGCTATGGCAGAAGTATCATAAGATAGGCTAGGTAATGGAAGATAATTTTAGAAACGTATTAATTATTCTCAGTGCTATTGTTATAGCAGCTATTTTTGTCCATGGTTTTTGGACAATTAGAAAAAATAAAAATCCGTATAAATTAAAAACCAATAAAGATAAAGTTGAACCTTTATCTCGAGGCTTTGATGGCTCAGGTTTTGATCAAGATGGCGTTGGTAAAGCCAAAGTTATTGCTGCAAATACATTAAATGAAAATGAAATTCCTTCTCAAGCTGCCCCGGCGCCGACCTTTGATGAAGAACCTTTACCAATTGATGTAGAAAAGCCTAGTGCAGAAAAACCTGCGTTAGAACCTTCATTAGGTGATTTATCGGATATTGCCGAACAACCTCCAGTTGATAGCACTCCACCACCTGAACAAACAAGTGAGCTTGCACCTGAGCCTGTTCAAGAAACAGCTGAAGAAGTTTATCAACAACCGGTTACTCAAGAAAAGCCAGTAGTTAAAACTCCCCGTAAAAAAAGTGTACGAAAGACGGTAAAAGAAAAATTAGCACGTAACCAAATGGATTTAAACTTTGGCGGTGATATTGATGATGAAGATATTCCATCGATGTCAGCAACTGAAGATGAATCAGTCATTAAAAAGCCAGAAATTGAACCTGAAGTAATTGTAGTGTCTGTAGTCATGCCTGAAGGCCAGTGTATTTCTGGTGCAGCTCTATTACCGACACTGCTTACCCTGGGCTTACGCTACGGTGATATGGATATATTCCATCGACATGAAGACAATGCTGGTAATGGTAAAGTTACCTTTAGTTTAGCTAATATGATGAATCCTGGTACATTTGATTTAGATGAAATTGAAAGTTTTAATACTCAAGGCATCACTTTATTTATGACACTCCCTAATGCTGGGGACCCATTTGAAGTTTTTGAACATTTGATGTCAGCAGCGAAACAAATCTCAATGGAATTTCATGCACAATTACTTGATGATAAACGTAGTGTCATGACCAAACAAACCGAGCAACATTATATGGGTAAAATTCGTGAGTTTGAACGACGAAATCGAATAGCCTCTGCCTAATATCCTATTTATTTAAGCCTCTTAACTTTAAACAAGTCCGGGGCTTAATTTTTACAAAGTACAAACTATGACTGAACTTGCTGCAAAAACAAGAGTATCCGAACTTCACCAAACAATAAATTTATATAACCATCAATATTATGTCTTAGATGAACCTAGTGTTCCTGATGCAGAGTATGATCGATTAATGCGTGAGCTTCAGGGTATTGAAAGCCAATATCCGTTATTGAAAACGCTTGATTCACCTAGTCAAAAAGTAGGTGGAGCGCCATTAAAATCATTTACTCAAGTGACGCATCAAGTGCCGATGTTATCGTTAGATAATGTTTTCTCACAAGAAGAGTGGCAGGCGTTTGTAAAACGTTTACAAGATAGATTAAAAACAAATAAAGATTTTCAGCTATGTGCTGAACCAAAACTTGATGGTTTAGCTGTCAGTATTCGTTATGAAAAAGGTGTTTTTGTACAAGCGGCTACGCGTGGTGATGGTGCAGTGGGTGAGAACATTACAGAAAATGTTCGTACCATTAAGTCAATTCCATTAAAACTACAAGGTGCTGATTTTCCTGAAATACTAGAAGTTCGCGGCGAAGTGTTTATGCCAAAGTCGAGCTTTGAAAAATTAAATGCTGATGCGATTAAAAAAGGTGAAAAAGCCTTTGCTAACCCTCGAAATGCGGCAGCAGGAAGTCTTCGTCAATTAGATTCTAAAATAACCGCAAAACGTAATTTAGCTTTTTATGCATATGGTATGGGGTTTGTCAGTGACAGTCTTTTCGACAACAATGCATCAGTTGTCAATATTGAAGCAAATGATTGGCTTTCAAATTCTCATTACCAACGATTATGTCAGCTTAAACAGCTTGGTTTACCTATGTGTCCAGAAGTTAAGCTGTTAAATAATGCTAATGAAGTTGAAGGTTTTTATCAAAATATTCTTACTGAACGTGACAACTTAAGTTACGAAATTGATGGAACGGTTTTTAAAGTTGACGATATTGCTAAGCAATTACAACTCGGTTTTGTAGCGCGAGCACCTCGATGGGCGACAGCTTATAAGTTTCCAGCACAAGAAGAATTAACTGTTTTAGAAGATGTTGAGTTTCAAGTAGGCAGAACAGGAGCTATTACACCTGTGGCTCGTTTAAAACCGGTATTTGTTGGTGGTGTGACAGTTAGTAATGCAACCTTACACAATCAAGACGAGATTGAACGTTTAGCAATTAAGATTAAAGATACCGTTATTATAAGGCGAGCAGGGGATGTGATCCCGCAAATTGTTAGCATAGTAAAAGATAAACGACCAGATAATGCCATTGATATTTCTTTTCCTACGAGTTGTCCTGTATGTGATTCTGCGGTTAATCGTCTTGAAGGTGAGGCGGTATTGCGTTGTACCGGAGGACTATTTTGTGGGGCTCAACGAAAAGAAGCCATTAAACATTTTGCCTCACGAAAAGCACTTGATATCGATGGTTTAGGCGATAAACTCGTTGAACAATTAGTCGATGAAGGCCTTATTCAAACACCAGCAGACTTATTTAAACTTACCGAGTTAAATGTCAGTACGATGGAACGAATGGGTCAAAAGTCTGCTCATAACCTTAT
>JAGSHH010000047.1 GCA_023954655.1 Colwelliaceae bacterium | reverse complement strand
ATTTAAAGTTTAATGTCCAAGTGACAATGCAATGGTTAGAATTTAGATCTACACCAAAACCTTCAGCTTATAGTTAGCTGGAGAATACTCTAACTCTCACTGGCTAGATGTTAACAAAGATACGAAACAGGCTATGCCCTATATAAAAACTTAATCCTTAGTTTTAAAAGTCAGGCTATGAAATAGCATTAAAAAAGCATATTGATTGTCACCATAAAGTTCCGACCTGTCTGTGGGATAAGGGAGTTTGCCCAACCTTTAGAGCGATGTTCAAAATCGTCACCGCTAGCCGCGGCTTCAGCGCCTGAATGGTAATAATCTTCATCAAATAAATTTTTAACTTTAAATGCAATTTGTAAAGGATCAAATCGATAAATAATATTTGCATCCACGGTTAAGTACGCGTCATTTTTTGTTTGCTTTGCCCGCAACGCATTTCTTAAATAAAGCGGCTTACTTGCCACCCAATTGGCTTTAACGTTCACATTTAGCGCTTCACTTATTGGAACATTGATCCCTGTATTAATTTTGTGAGGAGAAATATCTCCAAGTTCTGCATCCATGTCATTACAGGGATTGTATAAAGTTATATTGCTTGCGGCAATTTCCTGACAATTTTCGATCCCTTCTCCTACCCATATATCTTGAGCATGATCGTAGCGAACACTACTCTTGGACCTAGTATACGTATAGTAGAAGTGTCCGGTAATATCGCTCGCCCCATTAATAAAATTAGGGTATTGAAATTTACCGCGATATTCCAAACCAATGGTACTGCGTTTACCTGCATTTTCAGCCTCTTCTTTTATTACATCGTCATATCTAGCGGTGAATACTGATAAATCATGTAGCCAATTGTCTTGTTGATACATGTAGATAAACTCAATGTTCTCCGCTTTTTCTGGTTTGAGATTAGGGTTTGCAGATCGGCCGCTCCACCCCCCCCAAAGTTGTATGGGTGCAGGCTCCTGAAAAGCGGTGCCATAAAGAAATTTGACTGTAGATTTGTCTGAGAGATAATAAATTGCGGAGGCTCTTGGATTAACAGACCTGCCATACAAGCTGTTATTGTCATATCTAAGCCCTGCATTCAATCGCCAATCATTTATGTTCCAAACAGCCTGTGCGTAAGCACCTCTATCGGTTAGTTTTGCTAAATTTTCGTCTGGCATCGTGCTCAGTGTTTTAGGCTGAATATCAATGGTGCTATCTGTATTGAGTGCTACACCATTACCAGCGGTTTCAGAAATACCAGACGAGCAAAAAGATTCGGCATAATAGCTGCACGCATCATAAGCTTTTGTAAGCTCTTTGCTTTCAAATTTAATACCACCGCTAATTTTTAATGTACCGCTATAGTCGTATTCGTAATCTTGTTTAAATAACCAACTTTTATTGTTAGTTCTCCAATCTGAAATGGTCAGGTACGACAAAACATCTGGACCAGACAATGCTTCGGAACCCGGAAAAGATTCTACCCAGTATCCGCCATTGCCACTATATCTTCCAAGCATAAGGGTATTTATGGCAAATTTTTCGTTAATAGGGCTTTTATGCCGAAGGTAAAGTTGTTGAGAATTTCGATACCATTCAGCTCCGGGTTGAGCTCTGTCATGAGGATATTGTGGCCCCCAACCATGGCGCATATCCCACATAATTAAACCGAGTGTGAAGTCATTAAAACTCACATCGGCGAGAATACCCCATTCTTTCTGCGGGTCATGGTAACTGCCGTAATCATTGTTTTTAGAGCTATGGGGGCAACCATCCTCCATACAATTATCAGCCAGCGCTGTGTCGTATATTACAGGCCCCCAAATATCTCTGTTGCTTAATAGATCATTACTGACAAACCCCCAAGAAGATAGGTCATCTATACCCGCTTCATCACTTTTATAATATTTAGCAGAAAAGTTATAGGTAAAATCGCCTCTATTTCCGCCAGCCGTTAAATCAACACTTTGGCTATCGTAACTTCCGGATTGAAGGCTGACCTTTATAAAATCATCATTCTTATGAGTATTCTTGGCATCGAAGGTGATCACATTGATAATACCTAAAAAGGCATTCGGTCCATATACTGCACTCGCAGGACCATATAAGATTTCAATCCTGTCTATGTTAGATAAAGGGTAGTTTTTCGAGAGAGTGGCTTCGTGATACCATAAATGGTTATCAACTACGCCATTAACTAACATCAAGGTTCGTTGAGTTAACGGGGTACGATATCCGCGTTGATAGGATATAACACCACCATTACCGTTTGTAACAGTACTATCAAAACCAGGTAAATCGACAATTATTTCGTCAATACTTGTGTAACCGCGTTGTTTTATATCGGTTGAAGTAATTATAACCATTGCCGCGGGAGCGTCACGTAAAGTTTCTTCAATACCGGAGGCAGATGAAACTTTTACATTAAGTAACTCTTCCAATGATAAATTAAAAAGGGCTTGTAGTTCAGGGGAATCAGATCCATATGACACGGTTGACTGAAAAATAATCCATATGAAAAATATTTTACTTTTTAGCTTTTTAACTTCAAAGCTCATTTCGTTCAAAAATCCACGTATAATATCTTCATTACTTTCAGTGTAGTCCACAATTAGAATATTTAAACTTTTTCTTGAAACCATTACACATTGAGATTGATGAACTAACCGCAAGCAAAGTTAACAGGTTTTTAAGTTTGAAATACAAACTTTAGACGTTATGACCGACTACAATGAGCTTAAACCAACCCCACAGGTGAGCAGGAAATCTTGGCTAGTTTTGCTATAAATAAGATCGTGGTTTCACAAAAGTTCAATGATCGCTTTTGGCTATAAGTGACCATTCAGTATATAGCTCAGGAAACTTTTATGATTTTCTCGCGACTTTTGACGTAACATCTTAGGATAATCTCTCTCAATTTAACTACAGCCCAGACATTTCCGCTCAAGAATTCCTATTAGTTATGACGATCCACAAATGTAATGCATGAAGCTTATTGTTAAGTTGAGATAATTTGTTTATCTTTAATTTATATTTAATAGAAAGTTTATAAGGCAAGCAATGTCTCTCAGCTCATTTATGACCAAAGACGTCATTACCCTTGAAATTGATGACAATTTATCAAAAGCAAAGCAAATTTTTGAGAGCCATAAGATTCATCATATATTAATAAAAAATGGTAAAGAGCTTGCGGGAATTATCACTGACCGAGACTTACATAAACATTTAAGTCCAAATATTGGTACAAAAAAAGAAACACCAAAAGACACTTTTTTATTAAGTAAAAAAATTCATTTAATCATGAGTAGAGAATTGGTAACCGCAAGCGAAAGCACAACGCTAAACGAAGCGGTATTACTTTTTCATGATAACCACATTTCGTGTTTACCTGTTGTTGACGATAACTTCCACCCTATCGGCATCATTTCATGGCGTGATATTATTAAAATAATAGCATTGCAGTATCGAAAAAAAATAGCCAATAACAAAGGTGATATAAAAATAGTTTAAGAACTACAAGACAGCATAGAACAACCCGCTTTATTTTTTGCCCATTCAGGACGTTTTATTGCAAAATGTTCGAATTCTTTTTGTTCTGAATATGGAGATTGTAGAACTTGAAGTAACTCATCAACCATTGAGTAATCCCCCTGCTCTGCTTTTTCGATAGCTTGTTGTGCGAGATAGTTTCTTAATACAAACTTTGGGTTTACTCCGTCCATAAGATTTTTTCGTTCATATGCAGTAGAAAAATTTTTCACCAACCGATTTTGGTAGTCATTCAACCATTGAAAAAACTTAGCAAGATAATCATCTGATAAATTTCCTTCGTCATAAAAACACTCTTTAAAATGAGCCAACCATAGGCTAGGTTGTTCTGGAAAGGACGAAAGTACCCGATAAAAAATTGTCATATCAACTTCTTCTTCACTCATCAATTTTTCAAGGCGATGAAATAAGTCAGCATCATTGTTTTCAATTAATTCATCAAGACCAAGCTTACTTTGCATCATCGACAACCAAAGATTTTCGTATTTTAATGCGTAGTCATTCAATATTTTATTCAAAGGTTCAGCATCTTCAATTAAAGAATAAATAGCATTGCCCAACTGGAATAAATTCCACTGTGCTACTTCTGGTTGAGCACCAAAACAATAACGTTTTCCTTGTGCATCAGTCGTGTTGGGTGTCCATTTTAAGTCGAAAGCATCAATCCACCCATAAGGTCCATAATCAATGGTTTCACTTAAGATTGACATATTGTCAGTATTCATCACACCATGAACAAAACCAACACGCATCCAATCAATCATCAATTTGCATGTTTTCTCACTTATTTCTTGAAACCATTTTATATAAACAGCGACTGAAGGCTCTCCTAAGTGAGGAAAGTCTTGTTCAATAGAAAAATCGACTAGCTGTTTTAATAGCTTATTATCACCACGCATTGCAGGTAGCTGAAAACTACCAAAACGGATAAAGGATGAAGACACTCGACAAACAACAGCACCCAATTCTTGTTTGGGATTACCGTCATAAAACATGTCACGGGTAACCTTATCTCCCGTTAAGCATAAACTTAACGCTCGTGTAGTGGGGATCCCTAAATGAAACATTGCTTCTGAGCACAAAAATTCACGAATAGAAGAACGTAATACAGCCAAACCATCTGCATGACGAGAGTAAGGTGTTCTTCCTGAACCTTTCAACTGTAGTGTTTTTAACCCATGTTTTTTAGTTTGAATTTGACCTAAATTTATTGCTCGACCGTCCCCTAATTGTCCGGCCCATTGACCAAACTGATGCCCTCCGTAATTCATTGCATAGGGTTTCATCCCATCAATAAGCCTGTTTCCAGATAAAAATGTAGCAAGATCTTTAAGTTGAAGCTCTTCTAAAGTAAATCCAAGCTCAAGAGCTAGTTGATGGTTAATAGAAACTAATAACGGGTTTTGTGTTTTTTGTGGTGATACAAACGAAAAAGCAGCACCTTCAACTTGTCGAGATATATTTTCACTTTCAAGATCAGCGGGAAGTTGAAGAATAAACTGGTTATTAAACTGAAAATTATAGTTATTTCGAATTTTTGCCACAAAGAGTTATCACATAAAATTATTTGTCAGCAATTTTATCGTATATAAGCGTAAGACTAAAGAGCCTGAATTTTATCCCAAGGGCAGTTAATCAAATACACCAATGTTTAATTCTAAACATTGGTGTTTGAATAACCGCTATACTTTAAACGTTTTAGCTATATCTTGTAAGGTGGTTGCTAAAAATGCTTGCTCTTTAGCTGTAGTGGCAATTTGTGCAGCGCCTGTTGTAGTTTCTGTTGATTTCTCTTCAATAGATACTACATTTTTCGCAACATCTTCTGTCACTACTGATTGTTCTTCGATAGCAGTAGCTACTTGCTCAGTCATTTCAAAGATGTTGCTAACTGCCCCAGAAATCCCTTCTAAAGTGTGTTCCACATCTTTAGAGTTTTCAACAGCTTCAACAGCTTTTTTCTGGCTTTGTTCGATAACATTAAAAGCAGCATTAGCATCAGTTTGTAATGAAGTAATAAAGCCTTCAATTTCTGATGTTGATTGTTGTGTTCGTTGCGCTAATGTTCTCACTTCATCAGCAACAACAGCAAAACCTCTCCCTTGTTCACCTGCTCTAGCAGCTTCAATAGCAGCATTTAATGCAAGTAAATTAGTTTGTTCTGCAACAGACTTAATCACATCAACAACATTGGTGATATTATTACTGCTTTCATGCAAGCTATTAATTTGTTTGGCTAAGCCATCAATCTCTGCAGCAAGTTCTTCTATAGAATGATAAGATTTTTGTACAACACCCAAGCCATTTTGAGCTTGCTCATCAGCTTGTTTGGCAGAGTCTGCAGTTAATTGGGTATTGGTGGCCACTTCTTTAACAGTTGCTGATAACTCCTCAACTGCGGTAGCGATAAGGTTTATTCCCTCCTGCTGTTCAATCATAGAAGTTGAATTATATTCACAGGTTTGTGAAGTTTCCTCTGCTGCTGAAGCTAACGTTAAGCTTGAGGTTGATATCTCATCGATAGCACCAGCAAACTTATTTAAGGTAAGGTTTAATGCCGATGATATTTGTCCCAACTCACTTTCCCCTTCTAAAGTGACTTGAACGGTTAAGTCATTTTCATCACGAACTTTTGACATAACATGCGTTAGTTCATTGACTCTAGCGGTTAAATCTTTAATCGTTATAAAACTAATTAACGTAGCCAAAATAATTAATAATGCACATAAAATAGAATTGAAAATTAATGAGGTTAAAGCGGCACTTTTCTTTGTTACGTTTAAAGCAAGTAAGGAATCAGATAGATTACTTTCAACTTGTTTAAGTTGACCTATTCGCTGAGTTGCTTGATCAAACCAATGAAGAGCATCAATACCAAAACCACTTTGCTTACTTCTAGCTATATCTCTAATTCGTAGCACTTCAGTAATGGAAGCGTGGTTTAATTTTTGTTGAAAGAAAGACTTATTTATATCGCTAGAAAAAGCATTAAAATTATCAAAAAAAGTATCTTGTTGTGTTACTAATGATATAAATTTAACAAACATACCTTCTGTGAATTCATCTTTAGCAAAAGTGTTACTTAAAACGGCTCTTTCTATTCCTGCACGCTCTTTACCTTGTAAAAAATTATAATAAGCAACAATTTCTTTAGTAAGTTCAGCATCAGAGCTTATTTCAGAAATCAAACTAGATACCATTAACAACTTGGCATTAAGTTGTGTATAAAAACTAATGGCTTTGTTGGCAGGAATTTTTAACGAATTAACCTGTTCTCTTATTCGATTCAACTCATTTAAATCTCTATTAATACTTAGGTTTAATTGCTTAATAGATTGCTGTTCAAAATTATTATTACTTAAAAATTGATTTTTTGCGGAGTGTTTGCTGTCCGTTTCATTTCTTTGGTTTTTAATTTCATTAACAAACTTTGTTCCTTTTGAACCTAAAAAACCAGCCGTCGCGCCTCTTTCTTTTTGCAACTCATGCACCAATTCACTGTAAGTAACTGATAACTCAGTAAGCTGAGACAATTGTGCCATCTCTTTATTAACTGAATAACTTTGAGAAATGGAGTTTATACTCAACCAAATAAAACCAACAAGTGGCAAAGTAAGTAAAATAAATATTTTATTTTTAAATGAAATATCTGAAAACGTCATGGTTCATCCCTAAATTAAAAAACATATCGAAAAAACTCAATGTGTAACAATTATGTAAACAAATAGCTTTTATTATGTAAATACATGAAATTACTAAAAATAATATCATATCCAATTAATTCTATAATTGATTTAGCGCAAAAAAATCAAAGATAAACTATGGTTTTATATAAACGGATTAATATGATAATCCTAAAAATACAGAAAGGAGTTTTTGGTGGTTGAAGAAAAAGTAAAATCGATAATAGACAGCTTATCACACGCTGTTACAGATAATTTTATTGAAACCATTAGCTTGTCTTTAGCGAACGTGATTAAAGCTGATTTTGTCTTTGTCGCAAAACTTAACCCTGAACATTCTCTAGCAACAACTATCTCCGTTGCTTCCCAGGGTAAAGTTTTAGAAAATTTTTCTTATGACTTAAAGTCTACGCCTTGTGAAAACACTAGCAATGGCGAAGTATGCACTCATATTTATGGTACACAAGAAGCTTACCCTGACGATCAATTACTTATAGATATGGATATAGCGGGATATGTCGGTATTCCTTTAAAAGATTCACAAGACCATACAGATTCAATTTTAGTCGCTCTTTTTCATAAACCTATTAAGGATGTAAATGAAGTAACGTCATTATTTTTATTATTTAGTGGCATGATCAAAAAAGAAATGGAAAAACAAAAACTGATAACTGAATTAAACATTCGCAATGAGGTTATCGAAGAAAGTAAAGAAGCTATTCTTGTTTGCAACAAAAATCTAAAAATAACCAGTGTAAACAAAGCCTTCACAAAAATTACTGGTTATAGTTTCAAAGAAGTTGAAGATGAAAACCCGAATATCTTAAGTGCCGGCATCCATGAAAAAAGTTTCTTCAAAAAAATGTGGAAGAGCATTGAAACTACTGGTGGTTGGTCTGGAGAAATATGGAACAAAAAGAAAAACGGAGATATTTTTCCCGAATGGTTATCAATAAACAGCATAACTGATGAAAATAACGATGTTGCATATTACGTTGCTTTTTTCTTCGATATAACCAAACGAAAAGAATCAGAAGCAAAAATTTTCAAACAAGCCAATTATGATTTACTTACAGGTATTGCAAATCGTTTTTTATTTTTAGACAAACTTTCACTAGCAATACTTTCAACAAAGCGTAATCAATCAAAGTCCGCAATCCTATATCTTGATTTAGATTTATTCAAAGAAGTCAATGATATTTATGGCCAAGAATTAGGTGACAAACTACTGATAAAAACATCTGAACGCTTACAGAGTTATGTCACAGAAACTGATTGTGTAGCAAGAATCACAGGAGACGGCTTTGCCATATTACTCAATAATATTGAAAGTAGTGAGGTAATTGATAATCTCGTCACCCGTATATTAATTGGCTTTAGTAAACCTTTTTCTGTAGATGATATTTTTCTACATTGTACGTTAAGTATTGGCATCACTACATTTGATAATGATACAGAAAGTGCCAGTGGTATCTTAAAGAAAGCTGAGTCAGCTATGTACCATGCGAAAGATAATGGTAGAAACTCGTTCAGTTATTTCACTCAAGATATGCAAAATATTGTTCGGCATAAATTAAGTTTAAAAAAACAATTATCTAACGCTCTAAAAAATAGATCCCTTAGTGTTGTTTTTCAACCTATCATTTCAATTTCAGAGAAAAAAGTCAGTAAATTCGAAGCATTAGTTCGCTGGAATAACGATGGTGAATGGATTTCCCCAGTGGAATTCATACCTATTGCTGAAGAATTCTCTTTAATCAAACAACTAGGGGAATATGTATTATCTGAAGCTTGTCAGCAACTTAAAAAGTTAAAAGCACAAGGGTTCAACGATATTGTGTTTAATATTAATCGTTCTGTTTATGAGATCCCTTTAAATAAAAGTGAAAACGACCAATGGTTAGTCATGATCAATCTTTATGGCTTATCACCCACTGACATTTGCTTTGAATTAACTGAAAGTGCATTAGCGCCTGACAAACGTAACAATGAGATATTATTCAATCAATTAAGGGAGTCAGGATGCACAATTGCCCTAGATGACTTTGGTACAGGTTATTCATCACTAAGCTATATTCGCCGTATTCCACTTGATTATTTAAAAATAGATAAATCATTTATCTATGATATGAGCACTAATCAAGACGATAATATCCTAGTATCAACAATTATTGCGATGTCAAAAGCATTAGGAAAAAAAGTTGTTGCTGAAGGGGTTGAAACTAGAGAGCAGCTACATGAATTAACAGAACTTGGCTGTGACTATGCACAAGGCTATTATTTTGCAAAACCAATGAATTCAGAAGAAATGCAAAGTTATTTAACAAACTTTAAATATGATTGATAAACGTTATTAAATTAAATAAGTTCCTAATAAAATAATAATGAAGGCTTTAGGTATTTATTAATGACTAAAGCCTTCTTAACCTTAATTTACAAAGATACTTTGGGTTTTGATATATCTTTCCATGTAATTAATTGTGGAATTTTTGCTGACGCCCCGTCATAAAAGCCTATTTCTTTTTCAAATTTTTTAGGGTTTTTAAAAGTACCAAAGACAATATCAAATATAGGTAAATCTGAATAATTATATGCATGGACCCCTTTAGCATGATGTACGGAGTGGCTCTCAGGTCTTTGAATAATATAACCTAGCCATTGAGGAGTGCTAATATTAGTATGTTGGAACACAGCTAAAAACATAGTGATAAATAAAAACCATGTTATTGCTTGTGGAGAAATCCCCACAAAAATAGTTAAACTTAAGCTTCCAATAAAAGTAAAACCTATCATATCTAATGGGCTAAAATAAAACGCACCAAACGTATCTAGCCTCTCAGCACTATGGTGCATTTGATGAAAGCTTCTCCAAAGCCAGTTTGTTCTATGCATTGTTCTATGCCAAATATAAATCATGAGTTCAAAAACAAATACCGCTATTAATGTGCCAATATAAGGATTCATTTTTTCTATGTTAATAAGTTGATATTTCAACAAGTATTTGTCCCATATTAGAGGCAAATATGAGGAAAGATAAAAGTACATAAAAAAGATAGCAATCGATCGAGGAAACCAACCTTGAATCGATTTTAATTTTTGTCCAGGCGCGATAAACTCTAAAAGCATAAGAGAAAAATAAATGACGAGTAACCCTAAAGAAATAGGATCTAGTAAAATTTCAAGTGGCGTAGGCATAGTGGTATCTCATTAATTGTAGTAAGTTTTAAAGAAGGTTAATTATTCTTTGTTATAAAAATTTCTACATGATTAATGAGTAATGAATGAATAATGAATACCAAATATTTCGATAATATTATTAATACCGTTATTTATTACTAATAATTAAGGACAATAAACACTCGTGATATACCAATTTAATAATATTAAAATAAATACGAGTTCGTTTGAGATTAAAAAAAATGAGCAGCTTTTAACGACCGAACCTAAGGTTTTTGATCTCGTTTTATATCTAATCCAAAACAGAGAGCGTCTTATTAGCCGTGATGAACTTTTCGCTAAAATTTGGCAAGGAAGAGAAGTGTCAGATACATCTCTTAGTAACCATATAAAAAGTGCAAGAAAATTATTAGGTGATAGTAGTGATGCTCAACAAATAATCAAAACTATCAGAGGTAGAGGATATCAATTTGTTGCTACTGTCATTGAGATAAGGCAAGAGTTAAACCAACCAAAACCCAAAAAAATACAAAATATAAGTTACCAAATGGTTATTGGTTTTATATTAATCTGTTTAATGATTTCACTTTATTTTAATTTTTATAAAGACAATAAAAAACCTCAATCAATTAATAAAATAGCGGTATTACCCTTAAAAAACATTAAACCTAACGATGGTAATAATTATTTAGGTTTTGCCATTACCGATCAAATCATTGGAAATTTAGTAAACCTAAATAATACTATCATCAGATCTTCTGCTTCAATTGAACAATATCAAGATCAACTGCTAGATCCTTCTACTATAGGAAAAAAGCTAAACGTTGATTACTTAATAATGGGAAGCTATTTAAAAGAAAATGCTCAGATAAAGTTAAACATAGAACTTGTTAATATAAAAAATGGACATTTAGTCTGGCGAGAATCCCTCACCGAAGAGTTTAATAATATTTTTCAAATTCAAGAACTTGCTTCTCAAAAGATAGCAAAGCATTTTAAGGTTCGGTTTTCTCAAAAGGCACTATCTAGTTTAATCCAAGAGAAACCATCAAATCAGAAGGCCTATAACTATTATCTTCAATCATTAGCGTCTCCAGACACTAATAAAGGTGCAAAATCAGCAATTGTTCTTTTAAAAAAAGCGATAGATATTGATCCTGGTTTTTCTTCTTATTATGTTGAATTAGGTCAACGAGTTCAGTTTTTAGCAGTCTTTGAATTACAGGGAAATGAACAAAAAAAACTAGCTAATAAGTATTATCATAAAGCACTACAAATTAATCCTAATTCAAGAACAGCATTGACCTACTTGGCTAATTCATATGCAGAAAATGGCAACAATGAACGGGCCATTGATTTGATAAGAAAACTCATTGACTTGAATCCTCAAGATGCTCAAGCACGTTATTCATTGGGACATATATATCGATATGTTGGTATGGTAAATGAATCTATTATTGAAATAGAAAAGGCGATTAACTTAGACCCTCATGATTATTGGTCACATAATTTAGGAGTAAGCTATCTAAGCTTAGGGATGTATAAAGAGGCTCTCAACGCTTTTTCCGTAGGAGAAGAAACGCCTTACTCATTAGGGTGGAAAGCAGGAATTTACATTCAACAAAACAAACCTGAGAAAGCACTATTATTATTAGATAAGATAATTTCTATTGAGCCAGGAAGTTTCTGGGAGTATGACTCAATTGCAAGCAAATCTATTATTACGAAAAACTTAAAGAAAGGATTGAATGCATTAAAAAAATTAGATGCGTCAAACATAAAAGATTCTGAGCCCTTATTTTATTGGGCGGGTTTGTTTGCAATGTTAGGTGATTCTGAAGGAGCATTAAAACTACTTAATCAATCAATTGAAAATGGTTATTTCAATTATCCTTATTTAACAAATTATTCATTTCTAAATTCTATTCGACATATGCCAGAATTTCAGGAGATTTTATCGAAGATAAAGGTTAAACATGAAAATTTTAAAGCAAAATACACCAATTCTAATTAATTAGACCTTTAATATTTTGAATTCTAATTTTTAATCACAAAAAATTTATTGAACATAAAATCCCTCAATTTAATATTCAAAATATTTTATAGACAAAGGAAATGAATGATGTAGTCTGGAATAACTTAAATATTTAATAAGAATACAAATGGAAAGACTAAAAAATTCTCAAGAAACACTCAAGTTAAATTATAAAGCTTACAATAAATTAGTTACGAACCCTTTATCTCCCTTAAACGTAGACGATGAGGAAGTATTAAAAGCATTATTGAATACGTTAATGAATCGAGAATCTGTCTCTCACATACAAAATAAAAAAACACTTAAAGAAAGTACTGAACTTCGAAGCTCTATAGCTGATGTACTTTTATTACTCGATGGTTGTGACATAAAAATCATTAAGGCTGAGATGAAGAAATCTACAGCAGTGAATGTCTCTGAATAAGCATTTTACGACTCGAACCATACAGTATTTGAGTACTACTTTTTCATTACATTATATTTCTTTAACAAATAGTCAAAGAATGTACTATTCGATAAAAAGCGTCTAAAGTTTATTAAGTTAGCGTTTATTTTACGGACCCATTAATTTGACTCATAAATTAACTAAATTGAACAAATTCATTCTTGTTTTGTTCATGTTTCTTAATTGTTTTCTTTCGCCCTCCCTTTCTGCATTAGCATCTGTTAGCGATAATATAGAGCCAGTAAAAATTGGCAGCTACTTAACCCCTGGCTTAATAAAAACTGATGGTACTGGTATATTCAATAAATTGAATAAAGCTATATTTGAAGAAATGAGCAAAGAATCAGAGCTAACCATAACATCTTTAAATAGAGCTAGAATCGGAATAAAAAAAGGAACTTTAGATGGCTACTTTCCTGAGTTATGGGAAAACTTACCTGAAGAAAAAGAGCACTATGTGGTTTCGAATCCTATTTTCTATAAGCGCGTTATATTATTCACATTAAAGGACTCAGGTTTAGTTAAACTTTCAGACTTTAACAACGAATTAATAGGTGTTGTGAGAGGCTTTTCATACGGAAATAAAATAAAATCCAACCCTTTGTTAAACTTATCTTTTCAAGAAAATGACAGTATAAACATTCGATTGTTATTAAATAAACGAGTGAGTGGTGTTTTAGGTGGATTTCCTGGAACTGTTTTGGCAATTAAAAAAAATAAATACACTGATAAGATTCATTACGATTTAAATGAACCCGTAGCTGTGCTAGAAAGTTTTTATGTCTGTAAGAATGATTCAGAAGGTGTAAAGTTATGCAATTCCATTAATAAAGCCATCCGTTCTTTATTAAAAAAAGGGGTTTTAGAGCTAAATAAAACCACTGGCTTTAGCCAATTAAATTTAAATTAATGTACTCAATAAAACGTAAGTTTAATACTTCCCTTTCATTCTTTTATTAGAAAAGCCACTTTATTATCAATAAAAACCTCCCTTAAATAGACACAAACAAACCCTTTATAAAACAAAGCTTAACAAAAATAAAATCATTAGCACCTTTTACTGATTCACTCTTTCAACGTTAAAAAAATTAATGATTTTATAAAACTGCCGATATATTAATTACAACCACTTAATTAAGATTTCCAAATGAAAACGAAATTAAAAGTAGAAGTAAACTCAATCAAGTTAACTCAAAAAGAAATTGATAATGAAGTCGCTCAACATTTCAATCAATTTAATAAAGAGATGTTAAGAACATTAAATGAAAGAGCTTTAGATAGAGCTTTTCAGCTTGATATGTCTCGTACTTAAAGTGATGTGTATATAATAAATATTAGTTAAAGAATGTTCCTTTACCACATTACAATTATTACCAAAAGATAAGCTGAATTTCCCAGAAAATACTGCAAAGTTATTGCAGTTTAGTCAAATTATTAAAAGTAACAACAATCTCATTTGCTTGCCCTTCCCCTTTAACCTAGAATATCGACATTAGAATTTCCCCGTCAATATAAAAGGTTTTCAAATGGCTCAGCCACTACCAGATAAATTCATCATGTCGATGAATCGCGTTTCTAAAATTGTTCCGCCTAAAAGAACTATTTTAAAAGATATTTCTCTTTCATTTTTTCCTGGCGCAAAAATCGGCGTTTTGGGCTTGAATGGCTCTGGTAAATCTACATTACTTCGCATTATGGCAGGTGTTGATAAAGAATTTGAGGGTGAAGCTACTGCATTAGCCGGCACTAAAATTGGTTATTTACCACAAGAACCTCAACTTGATGAAAATCAAACAGTACGTGAAGCCGTGGAAGAAGGTGTAGCTGAAGTTAAAAATGCTATGACTCGCCTTGATCAAGTCTATAACGAATATGCTGAAGAAGGTGCAGATTTTGATGCGCTTGCAAAAGAGCAAGGTCAACTTGAAGATATTATAAATTCTCAAGACGGACATAATATTGATAATGTTTTAGAACGTGCTGCAGATGCTCTACGCTTACCTGAATGGGATCAAAAAATTGCTGTATTAAGTGGGGGTGAACGCCGACGTGTTGCTCTTTGTCGTTTGTTACTTGAAAAACCTGACATGTTATTACTTGATGAACCCACTAACCATTTAGATGCAGAATCTGTTGCTTGGTTAGAGCGATTTCTTCATGATTATTCAGGTACTGTTGTGGCAATTACCCATGATAGATACTTCCTCGATAATGTTGCTGGTTGGATATTAGAGCTAGACCGTGGCCATGGTATACCTTATGAAGGTAACTATACTAACTGGCTTGAGCAAAAAGATGCTCGACTTGAACAAGAAAAACGTACCGAAAATGCATTAGCTAAAACTATTAAGCATGAATTAGATTGGGTTCGTTCAAACCCTAAAGGTCGCCAAGCTAAATCTAAAGCGCGTATGGCTCGTTTTGAAGAATTATCGAGTAATGAAAATCAAAAGCGCAATGAAACCAATGAATTATACATTCCACCTGGTCCACGCTTGGGTGATAAAGTCATTGATGTTGACAATTTAACTAAATCTTATGACGGTCGTGTTTTAATTGATGACTTAAGCTTTAGCATTCCTAAAGGCGCAATTGTAGGTATTATCGGTGCTAACGGTGCTGGTAAGTCAACTTTATTTAAAATGCTTTCAGGTGCTGAGCAACCAAATTCAGGTTCAGTATCTGTAGGTGACACAGTACAACTAGCCAGTGTAGATCAATTCCGTGATGACATGGACGACACTAAAACAGTTTATCAAGAAATATCTGAAGGTAGTGAGATCATTCAAATCGGTACCTATGAGATCCCTGCGCGCGCTTATGTTAGCCGTTTTAACTTTAAAGGTACTGATCAGCAAAAAATTATTGGTCAATTGTCTGGTGGTGAGCGTAATCGCGTTCATTTAGCTAAATTAGTGAAAACAGGTGGTAATGTACTTTTACTCGATGAACCAACTAACGACTTAGATATTGAAACGTTACGTGCGTTAGAAGAAGCGATTCTAGAGTTCCCAGGGTGTGCCATGGTTATTTCGCATGATCGTTGGTTTTTAGACCGTATAGCTACTCATATCATCGATTACCGTGATGAAGGTCAAGTGAATTTCTTTGAAGGTAATTTTACTGAGTATGATGAGTGGCTGAAGAAAACATTAGGTCCTGCAGCACTTGAACCACATCGCATTAAATATAAAAAAATTGGTTAATTCAGTTTAGTTACAAGTTAAAATTTTGATTTAAGGCATCTTTTTACCTCAATGTAGGTTAATAAAGATGCCTTTTTATAAAAATGGAGCTATGCTGAAGGTAACTATTCATTACCTAAAAAGTCCAATGGAAAATAGACGTCAATTCACCAGAATTTTATTTTCAATTGATGCTCAATTGGAAGTAGAAGAACAAACTTATATTGTTAATATTCATGATATTTCATTAAATGGTGCTTTAGTTACAGCGCCTGAAAATGCGATTAACATCAAAAACAAACTAGGCCTGTTAACTTTTCAATTAAGTGGAACTGAAACACAAGTTTCGATGCATGTGGCTATTGTTCATGTTGAAAAAGACGAAATAGGTTTACAATGTAATGCCATAGATATTGATAGTGTTACGCACCTTCGTCGACTAGTAGAGTTGAACCTTGGTGATGAAAGTCAGTTAAATAAAGAATTATCACAACTCAGTAGCACCTGTTAAATACTAGCTTTAATCTCTTATCTTTTTATTCATTTTAAAAGGACACTTATGAACCACCTTATTATTTCTTTTATCAGCCCAGATCGTCCTGGACTCGTAGACACCCTTTCTAATTTAGTTAGTCAACATCAAGGGAATTGGCAAACAAGTAGCCTACATCATTTATCAGGTTTTTTTGCAGGTGTTATAGAAATAGCTGTATCAGAAGAGCAGTCAGAGCAATTACTTAATAACTTAAAGAACATACCTGATTTTAAATGCCAAATTGAAACAGCTTCACCTAATAATCTAAATACCAGCGCTGACATTGTGATTGAGTTAACTGCAAATGATCGATCTGGCATCGTTCAAGAAATCTCATCTGTTATTCACAGCCAAGGTGGTAATTTATTAAAATTGGTTAGCTCTCACGACAGTGCTCCCCATTCAGGGCAAGAACTGTTTAAAGCTAAAGCGACTATTTCTGTTGAAGAAAAAACAGTGGATGATTTGGTTGATGCGTTAGAAGACCTTGCCGACGACTTAATCGTCGATATTTCACGCTAGCAACCTCTCAAATATTACATTAATAAGTCAATCGTAAAATTAATGTAACATTCACATTTTATACTTATTGTTTCATAAAAATAATAAGTTGAACGTGTAGATGATTGATGTCCATATGAAATTTAATAAAGAACTCAGTTGGTTATCATTTAATGAAAGGGTACTGCAAGAAGCTGCTGATCAAACAGTCCCTTTAATTGAACGCATCCGTTTTTTAGGTATTTATTCATCAAATCTTGATGAATTTTTTCGGGTACGTGTCGCGGGTATTCGTCGTAAAGCAATTTTAGAATCAGCCCATGAAGGCGATAAAGATAAATGGCATGTTATTAATCAAAAAATTAACGATAAAGTTAATGTATTAACCAAAAATTTCAATAAGATTGCACAAGAAATTTTTTCTCAGCTGTCCCAAGAAAATATTTTCACTATCTTTAATGATCACAATAACTCTCCGTTTAATGAACAATTAAATCACGAACAATTGTTATGGCTTGAAGAGTATTTTGATCACCGTATTATCCGCCATATTACCCCGATTATTTTACATTCGAAAACCCAGCTAGCTAATTGTATTGATGATGATGGCATTTATTTCTTAGTGGCATTACACCATCAAGAAAACCTAAATTACGCTTTAGTTGAAATTCCTCGCTACGATATTGAGCGTTTTATTGTTCTGCCAAATGACAATCATGATACTGCCAGCTTTATTGTCTTACTT
>JAGSHH010000024.1 GCA_023954655.1 Colwelliaceae bacterium | reverse complement strand
CCATTACTTTAGTGCCTTCTTCTAGTGCTAATACTTTATCCACCATTTGTGAAACAGTTTGTGCAGCTAAAGGTTCATGATGAGTAGGGCAACGTGGTTCACCTACTCGAGCATAAAGTAAACGTAAATAATCGTAAATCTCTGTAATCGTACCAACGGTTGAGCGAGGGTTATGAGATGTTGATTTTTGTTCAATAGAAATAGCAGGTGATAAACCTTCAATATGATCAACATCAGGTTTTTCCATCAATGACAAAAATTGACGAGCATAAGCAGAAAGTGATTCTACATATCGACGTTGACCTTCAGCATATAGTGTATCAAAAGCTAATGATGATTTTCCTGAACCTGAGAGGCCGGTAATAACAATTAATTTGTCACGAGGAATATCTAAACTGATGTTTTTAAGGTTATGGGTTCTAGCACCCCTAACTTCTATTTGTCTCATAATTACCCTACCTAAAATCGCAGCCGCATATTATCGCATAATAACCAATCAAAATTCAGCATAAATCTCTATTTTTGTTCAATCATTTGTCGTGCTAAACTAGCGCCGATTGATATTGATATTGAAAGGTTTGCGATTAAGTACCATGAGTAATTCAGCATTAAACAGCATTGAGAAAAAAGCCGCGTTTTCATTGGCTACCGTTTTTGGTTTGCGAATGTTAGGTTTATTTATGATCTTGCCCGTTTTTGCTATTTATGGGCAAGAGCTAGTTGGTTACAGCCCTATTTGGATTGGTTTAGCAATTGGTGCTTATGGCTTAACGCAGGCTTTATTACAAATTCCTATGGGGATTCTGTCAGACAAATTTGGACGTAAACCTATAATACTCGTTGGTTTAGTGGTCTTTTTATTAGGTAGTATTGTTGCAGCAATGTCAGAGACTATTTACGGCGTTGTTGCAGGGCGTGCGTTGCAAGGAATGGGAGCAATTGCGAGTGCAGTTTTAGCATTAGCTGCTGACTTAAGCCGAGAAGAACAAAGACCGAAAGTTATGGCAACGATTGGTATGTTTATTGGCTTATCATTTACGCTTGCAATGGTGGTTGGGCCAATTGTTGCTCAAGCTTTTGGTTTAAGTGGCTTGTTTTGGTTTACTGCTGCTTTGACTGTAGGAGCCATGTTTATGATCCAATTCATGGTGCCATTTTCTGTTAATAAAGCACCTCGAGGAGATAATGTAGCGCTGCCTGATCAGATAAGTCGATTGATTCGAGATCCGCAATTATTTCGATTAAACATTGGTGTATTCATTTTGCACATGGCGTTAACGGCCTGTTTTGTTACGTTACCAAAACAATTTGTTGAGGCAGGTTTAGCGCTTGAAGATCATTGGCAATTATATTTACCTACGTTATTAGGTTCTTTTTTCTTAATGGTGCCATTTATGATTCTGGCGATTAAAAAGCAGAAAGAAAAACAAATGTTCTCTTCAGCTGTTTTACTATTTTCTTTGGCTCTATTGTTTCTTTGGTATATTCCTAGCTCTTTGTTTTCTCTGGTATTTTTAATGGTACTATTTTTCACTGCTTTTAATTATTTAGAAGCAACAATGCCTTCTATTTTGTCTCGTTTAGCACCTGCGGGTGTAAAAGGGAGCGTGATGGGGATTTATTCGAGTAGCCAGTTTATGGGCGCTTTTGTTGGCGGTGTCCTTGGTGGGGCTATTGCTGGCCAATTTGGTGAGCAGATGATCTTTTTAGTGATGGCTTGTATTGGTTTTTTATGGTTGATTGCTGCTATGGGTATGAAACCATTGAAAAAATCAAAGAGTTTCAGTTTTAAAACGACAATAGCAACTGAAGAACAAGCAGATATTATTTCTGAGCAATTAATTAATTTACCTGGAGTTGTTGAAGCTACGCTAGTACATAGTGAAGCGGTTGCATACTTAAAACTAGATGATAAAGTTGTTGATTTTCAACAAATAAAGACATTATTGAAACCGAGTTAATCATTCTTACATAATTATTTAATAGTAGTTATTTGATGGTGATAATATCATCAGTCAAGTGTCTACTACCGATTAGTACTGATATTTCATCACCTATTGACTTACCAAGTAGCGCTTTTCCCATTGGTGATTTTGAGGTGATCACAGTAAATTTACTATCGTCGATTTCACATCTAAAGCCAGCAGCAGCTGGTGCAATGAAAAAGAAATTGTTCGTACTTTTGTCTTGATGAATTTGAACAATTGAGCCTATAGTCACAAATAAGTGTGATTTTGAAGTCTTTTTAATTATACCTTTTAGTTGGTTAAACTCGTTAATTTCTAGTTTTAATTCTTCTACTCTTCTTGATTGCCCTTCAGCTAAATACCCTGCCTCAATTGCTAAGGTATCATATTGAGTTTCTGCAATAGATTGTTCATCAGTAGCAGCTAAATGAGCATTATTTGCCGCCGTTAATAATTTTGTAAGCTCATCATTTAAATGACTTAATATTTTTTCAATAAGTTGTAGTTTCATTATTAAATAATAAATATTTTTTATCAGTGTAACATGCTCAGATCTAAGTGATTTGAGGAAATTTTTTCGCTCCAATCTGACAGGTGTCAAAATAAAGCTTGAGTTTTTACTTATTAAGGTCTAATTTATAAAAACTGGTTAGACCTTTTAATCCACGATTAGATATTAAAAAGAAGTGTAATATGACAAAATCATCACCTTTCCCACATTTACTTGAGCCCCTTGATCTAGGCTTTACAACCCTTGCAAATAGAAGCTTAATGGGCTCAATGCATACTGGTTTGGAAGAAGAAAAAGGCGGCTTTAAAAAACTGGCAGCATTTTATGAAGCTAGAGCTAAAGGTGGTGTTGGATTAATTGTTACCGGGGGAATTAGCCCTAATACTCGTGGGCGATTATCTCCTTTTGGCTGTCAGTTGAGTCATTTTTGGCAAGTAGGCAAGCATAAGCAAGTTACTGAAGCTGTTCATAAATATCCAACCAAAATATGTTTACAATTGTTACATGCGGGTCGTTATTCTTATCACCCTTTTAGTGTTTCTGCCAGTAAAGTAAAGTCACCAATAAACCCTTTTACGCCAAGTAAAATGTCGGTTCGACAAATAAAAAACACAATAAAAGATTTTGCACACTCATCTAAATTAGCAGCAAATGCTGGGTATGATGGTGTAGAAATCATGGGTTCAGAAGGCTACCTAATTAATCAGTTTAGTTGTGTGCGTGTAAATCAACGTACTGATGAATGGGGTGGTTCTATTGAAAATCGTATGCGTTTAGCATGTGAAATTGTGAAAGCTGTTCGCGAAAAAGTGGGCAAAGAATTTATTATCATTTTTAGATTGTCGATGCTTGATTTAGTTGAAGGCGGAAATAGCTGGCAAGATGTTGTGACTATGGCTAAAGCTATTGAATCAGCAGGCGCGACAATAATTAACACAGGTATCGGCTGGCATGAGGCAAGAGTTCCAACTATTGTAACCTCTGTACCAAGAGCTGCTTTTACTTGGATTACTGAGCGAATGAAAAAAGAAGTATCAATCCCTTTAGTAACAACTAATAGAATTAATACTCCTGAAGTTGCAGAACAAGTGTTGGCTGATGGGCACGCAGATATGGTTTCGATGGCAAGACCATTTTTAGCCGATGAAAACTTTATTAACAAAGCCAAAGAAGATAAAAGTAATGAAATAAATACTTGTATTGGTTGTAATCAAGCTTGTTTAGATCATGTTTTTAAACAAAAAAGAGCTTCTTGTTTAGTAAACCCACAAGCATGTTATGAAACAGAGCTTGTTATTAAAAATTCACTAACCAGTAAAAAATTGGCCGTTGTTGGCTCTGGCCCCGCAGGTATGGCATTCAGTGTTTATGCTGCGAAAAAAGGCCATCAAGTGACATTATTCGATAAAGCTGAAGCTCTAGGTGGACAGTTTAATGTCGCTAAACAAGTACCAGGTAAAGAAGAATTCTATGAGACGATTCGCTATTTTGATGTTCAACTTAAAAAGCTAGGAGTCACTGTAGAGCTTAATAGTGAAATGAGCCCAGAATCAATAATCGAGCAAGGGTTTGATGAAGTCATTTTAGCCACTGGAATATCACCAAGAAAATTAGCGATACAAGGCTTTGAACACCCTAAAGTTAAAACCTATTTACAAGTGTTGAAAGACAAAGAACCTATAGGTGACAAAATTGCCATAATAGGCGCAGGTGGTATAGGTTTTGATGTTGCTTGTTATTTAGCCGAAGGGGAATCGTTAACAACTGATAAGGAGGCATGGTTAAAAAGTTGGGGAGTCGATAAGGACTTTAATGAAAATGGTGCTTTGCTTGCCAAATCAAGTCATGAAAAAACGAAAAAAGATATATATTTATTACAACGGAAAAGCTCAAAAGTGGGTGCAGGTTTAGGGAAGACTTCTGGCTGGGTACATCGTGCAACATTGCAAAAAAATGGTGTGAAAATGATGGCTGGAATCACTTATAAAGCGATTGATGACCAAGGTTTGCATATTGAGGTTGATGGTAAAGAACAATTATTAGCTGTAGATAATGTCATTATTTGTGCAGGTCAAGAACCTGAGCGATCATTATATCAAAGTTTAACTGATGCTGGGGTTACAACTCATTTGATTGGTGGTGCAAATGTTGCCGCAGAATTAGATGCTAAAAGAGCAATACGCCAGGCGGCAGAGTTAGCAATGAAGATATAAAAAGTTATAAGTTATTTGAATAAATTGAAATTAACACCGTATTTTTATGAAATTATAGTTATAGTTTAATGGTCAGCTACATTTGTGCCATTAAAAATATAGAAGAGTAATTATGACTTTCATTTTACAGCCTGCAATTTCTTTATCGAATTCATTGAGATTTAAAGCCAAGTTTACGCTTTTATCATTGATGTTTTACTTGCCTTTATTAGTGTGTTTTAGTTGGATTGTGAGTGACCAATTAATACTCTTAAAGCAATATGAGCATGAGATTAAAGGGTTTGAGAAAATAGAAATTGTTCTAAAATTAGAGTCGGATATTGCACAAACTAGAGAAAGTGTAAATCTACTACCCAGTATTGATGGTAAAATTAAGACACTTCAGAGAGAGCTTAGTGATTCAAAAGAGTTTACTGAGCTTTCAAATCAAACAAATGAACTCTTAAAATCTTGGCAAGAAAATCAAAATGAAATAAGTGTGGATAATTTCGCCCTGTATAATGATTTTTATAGCCAAACTTTATCTTTAAGAGAAAATATAGCTGCTTTAAGTGGGCTTACTCGTGAAAGTGATGTTCTTGCATTTTATTTAATGGAAGCTGGAGAGCAGCACATACCTGCATTAACAGAATATATTGTGCGATATAAAGATTTGGTAGCACAAATAATTGAACAAGGTTTCAGCGCTGACTCATATACCCTTATAGTCGCATTAAATAATCGGTTAAGTGAAATAACATCAAAATTTTCTAAAACTATCGAGCAACTAGCTCGGGTTTCAACTGACGATTTAGCTAAACATGTCCAACAAGCAAAAAAATTAGTCGAAGACATTAGAAAATACCAAGAGATTATTAATTCACAAGTAATCGAGCCAGATAATATTTTACTTTCAAGTTCACAAGCTAAGCAACTCGCGACAGAACAAACTAATGCTATAAAAGAGTTTAAACAAATGACGAATATGCACTTTGTTGCTCGAGTGGCAGAGTTACAGCAACAAAGTTCTAAGTCAATGTGGTTATTATCAATTGTAATAGCTTTGGTGATAGTAGGCAGTTGTTATTTATTACTTGCAATTTATCAATCACTTAGAAGTAATGTTAAATTAATTAATTTAGCTGCTGAAAGGTTAGGGAATGGTGATTTCACTGAAGCCCTGCAAGTAACTGCAAAAGATGAGTTAGGTGATATAGCAAGTAGCTTTGTGCAAATGCAAAACAAAATTCAGCAGCTGTTGAACTCTTTTGAATCAGATGTTGTAGAGCTACGAAGTGCTGCAAATGATATTTATCAACTTACTGATAATATGCAAAAAAATATTTCACAACAACAGCAAGAGACTCATAATGTTGCTGCTGCAATAAGCCAAGTAACAGACTCTGTCAGAACTATTTCAGATAATACCGATGGTGCTCAACAGTTAACAGAATTAGCTAATGAAAATGTTATTAAAGGGCAAGAAATTGTAAAGGATACAGGAAACACTATTAATGATATTTCTCATGAGGTGAATCAATCGGCTTCTGTGATTAATCATTTAGCTGAGCATAGTAGTGAGATTGCCGGTTTTGTTAATGTGATAAGAGAGATTGCAGATCAAACGAATTTATTAGCCTTAAATGCGGCAATTGAAGCGGCAAGAGCCGGAGAACAAGGTCGAGGTTTTGCTGTTGTCGCTGATGAAGTAAGGACACTTGCAAGTCGAACCCAAGATTCAACGGCTGAAATACAACGTATAATAGAACAATTGCAAAAAGGCGCGAATGATTCAGTATTGGCAATGAAGCAAGGCGTCGAAAAAGCAGAACTTGGCGTAGAGAAAACGGAGCAAGTGCAAAACACCTTTGTTGAAGTTACGAGTAATGTTGGCAATATTGTAAACGCTACGATTGAAATATCTGCAGCGGTTACCCAACAACGTGAAATGGTCATGGGAATTGATGAAAATACTACCAATATTGCCAATGGTGCAGATGAAGTGATGCAATCAGCAAATAAAGCCGCAGAAGCAGGACATAATTTATCAACATTAGCAGATAATTTATCGAATCAGCTTGAACAGTTCACTTTAAGAAAATAAAATCATCGAGGTGAACTAATTAAGATAAAAAATAAATGAATTTACCTTCTATTGGTATTGAACTAGAAAATGTTGAAATTTTATTATCTCCTAAAGCTTATCAATTAGCTTTGTTAGAACAAATAAAATCGGCTAAAACTCGTATTTATATATCAGCATTATATTTACAAGATGACGAAGCTGGACGAGAAATACTTGAAGCAATATATCTAGCTAAAGAAAATACTCCAATATTAGATGTTTGTATTTTTGTTGATGCTCATCGTGCACAGCGAGGCCTCATTGGAGAAGCTGAGCACCTGGGTAATCGTGCAATGTATCTTGAGTTTTCTCAAAAATATCAACAACAAATTAATATTTTTGGTGTTGCCGTAAAATCAAAAGAGCTTATGGGGGTATTACACCTTAAAGGTATCGTCATTGATGATTTTCTTTTATATAGCGGCGCAAGTATTAACAATGTTTATTTGAACAAAAAAAACAAATATCGTTTAGATCGGTATTATATTCTTCAATCGCTGGAGTTAGCTAATAGCTTTTGTCAGTACTTAACGAGTTGTTTTATCCGCTCAGGTGTAGCAATAAATTTAATTGATGAGCAGCTTCCTTCTAAAAAACAACAAAAGGTTAAAAGTAAGAAGACCAAAGCAATTGTTCAGCGTGCTATATATAACTTTTCTGAACCTTTAAAGCAGGCACCATTACAAATCACACCTTTTGTTGGCTGTGGAAAACGTCGAAATGAACTAAATAAACAGATTTGTCTATTGTTAAAGCAGAGTGAAGAAAATATTATTATATTTACACCTTACTTTAATTTACCAAGAGCTATTTCTAAACAACTAGTCAAAGCATTAAAGCGTGGGGTTAAAATTACGATCATTGTCGGTGATAAAACGGCCAGTGACTTTTACATTTCCGACCAAGAAAAGTTTAGTATGATAGGGATTATCCCATATATATATGAGCAAATCTTACGAAAATTTGTGAAACGCTGGCAAAAGTATATTAGCTCAGGACAGTTAACTTTTAAGTTGTGGAAAGATGGTGAAAATAGTTATCACTTAAAAGGCATTGTGGTTGATGATATGTACCATATGCTTACAGGAAGTAACCTAAACCCCAGAGCATGGGGGTTAGACTTAGAAAATGGTTTATTACTTCAAGATCCGCAACAGAAATTATTAGCTGGTTTTAATCTAGAACTAGCAAATATCTGCGAGAATACACGAGATATAACTGATCACCTTCAACTGGATTCATTGAGTGATTATCCACTTAAACCACGTAAGCTCTTAGCGCGTTTATCAATGTCGAATATTGATCGATTACTTAAACGCTTTTTATAATTCTAAATTCATTAAATTTTAATCATAAGAACAATTACTTTGCTAAGGATTAACTTTGGCGTTTGCCACTATTGCTTTAACCTCTGCAAGTAAAGCTTTGGCGTCATAAATAACACCGTCTTTTATTGTGTAATTAACGCCACCGACACGACTCGGTTTGTTATTTTCATCAAGCTTAAAATGTCCTGTTCCGTAGAGAACTTTGAAGTTTCTTAATGGGTTTTCATTCACGATAACTAAATCCGCTTTTTTTCCAATGCGAATTGAACCAATTTCGTCTTCCATACCTAAAGCTTGAGCACCATTAATCGTAGCTGACTGAATAACTTCTAAAGCATTAAAACCAGCCTCTCTTAATAGTTCAAGTTCTCGAATATAAGCAAACCCGTAAATTTTAAAAATATAGCCAGCATCAGAGCCCGTAGTAACTCTGCCACCATGATTTTTATAGTCATTTAAGAAAGTCATCCACTTTTGATAATTTTTCTTCCATGCAATTTCATCATCGGTTGTCCAATCAAACCAATAAGAACCGTGAGCATAGCGACTAGGTTGAAAGAAATCCCACAAGGTAGGTAAAGTATATTCATTATGCCAGTCAGCATTCATTTCCCGCATTAAATCTCGACTTGCTTCATAAATGGTCATTGTGGGGTTGATAGTAAAATTTAAGGATATTAATTCATCTCTAACTTGTTGCCATGTTTTACTGTTTGGAAGAGCTGCTTGCTGCCATAATCTACCAGCTTCACCGAACCTGTCTTGCTCATTATTATAGTTATAATCAGGCGAGTAATTTTGAATATGTTGGTGATTAAATAATGCTTCAGGAAGACCGTACCAATGTTCCATCGTCGTTAAACCTAAACGTGCAGAATCAATAACATTCATATTGGTAACTTCGAGTTGAGCATGGTGCATCATAGAACCCAAGCTTTGTTTTTTAGCTTCGTTTAATGCAGCCGACATGATTTTAGGTGGAGCACCAAAAAACTTAATGCCTTTAGCACCTTGTTTAGCTACTTTTTTCACCCATTTCTTAGCTTGTTCTGGTGTTGTAATTGGCTCTTTTTGTCCCATACCAAACCCTACATAGGGAATTATTCGAGGTGCGGCTATGGTATTTTTGTTACTTCGTTTAACATGATCCATTACCCAGTCGATTCCGTTAAAACTCCCAGGCTCTCTTACCGTTGTAATGCCATGTGCTAACCAAAGCTTAAAAACATATTCGGCTGGGATATTGTCAGCACTGCCACCAATATGGCCATGCATATCAATAAAACCAGGTAAAATATATTGTCCTTGTACATCAATTTCTATATCACCTTCTTTGGCGATGGGACGATTCTTACTTTTAATGGGTACTCCAGGATTGCCAACGTTGATAATACTAGCGATACGATCATTTTCAATGACAATATCCATAGGCCCTCTAGCGGGAGCACCTTCACCATTAACGACAATACCACCTCGAAGTATTATTCTTTTATAAGGGCCCTTTCCTACCTTTCTATCGGGCGCTTTTTCGTCAGGAAACGCATAAGTAGTTAAACTAACTATAATAAAAAAAAGCAGGGTTATTGTTTTCATAAAATACCTTTATTTGATTAGCTTAATGGGGTGTAAATTTGTTGTGCTGTGTTGAAAGATACCCAAGAGGTTAGAACATATTTATCAGAAGATACAGGAACATTTCCTCGATGAGTATGTGTAAAACCACAAGGGGCAATGACCATAGAGCCAGCTTTAGGTTTGATGCTTTCATCTTGATAATAAAAATCAGTTTCACCCCCTTCATCAACATCATTTAAATAAATCAAAAATAAAAGTACGCGATGTAAGGCATTATTATGACCAACTTGTGGGTAAATTTCTGAATGCCAATAATTGTAATTGCCGATGTTTTTTTGATATTTTTGAGCATTAATTGGTGAGAGCTTAAACAGATATTTAATTAAATTGAGGATATTAGGTTTACCTACTTCTTCAAAATTTTCATTGGTAATAAGTACAGGTTTTTTAGTTTTAGGATGAGTTACGGTTAATGAAATTGAGCTTATCAAACTCATATAATATTTACTCATATAGTCAATTACTTGAGCCGTACATGCTTGTGTAATGATAGATAGTTGCTGTTGAAACTCAGGGTGCTCATTTAGGTAAATGTCTTGACTTATTTTTTTGTTTTTATCTACTCCTCCTCCTGTTCTTCCTTCACTTTTAAAGGGACTTTCATTGAATGAATGGATAAAATTTTGGCAAAAATCTTTAGGAAGGGTATTAGGGTATACTTCAATAAAGTTAGTCATTTTTATATTTATTGTATTTTTTATTAGGATACAATAGATATATTCCTACTTGAAATAATCTTCAAGTGTTTTCATGTTTTTCTTACATCATCCAACTTATTAAAGAGTAATTTTATGCCAAATCAATATTTTGTTGAATCATTCTCTCCTCGGTTTAGCGATACCGATGCTCTTGGACATATTAATAATACTATGGTGCCAATTTGGTTTGAGGGGGCTAGAGATGATGTATTTAAATGGTTTACGCCAAACTTAGATTTATCACAATGGAAATTGATTTTGGCGAAAATAGAAGTGAATTTTCATGGTCAGATGTTTTATGAAAAGGAGATAGAAATACGTACATATATTGGCAGGATAGGCGGTTCTTCTTTTGATGTATATCAAGAAATATGGCAACAGAATGAACTACGATCATCTGGTAATGCTGTCATGGTGCATTTTGACTATCAACAGCAGAAGGCGGTTAAAATACCTCAAGAAATTGTTGATAAAATGTCTGAGTATTTAAAGGTATAAAATATTTATTTATAGAACTATCGCATTTAAAAGGGTGGTGATAGAATGGATCGCTTAACCGTTTAACTCGAAAAAGCATTATTATTACAATATTAATTTAATGCTTTTAAGTCAGTAATTTAAGTATTGCTGCAAAATTTTAGTGAGATATATACATGGCAAGTCGTGGCGTAAATAAAGTAATTATTGTAGGAAACTTAGGGCAAGATCCCGAAGTTCGTTTTATGCCAAACGGCAGTGCTGTAGCAAACTTTACTGTTGCAACTTCTGAAACATGGAAAGATAAGCAAACAGGTGAGCAAAAAGAAAAAACCGAATGGCATAGAATTGTTATTTATCAACGTTTAGCTGAAATAGCCGGCGAGTACTTGAAGAAAGGTTCTAAAGTTTATTTAGAAGGTCGTTTACAAACACGTAAATGGCAAAATCAACAAGGCGCTGATCAATACACTACTGAAATTGTTGCTAATGAAATGCAAATGCTCGACTCTCGTGGTCAAGGTGGTGGTCAGCAAGCTGGCGGTTTTGCAAATCAAGGGCAATCAGGAGCTCAACAGTCAAGCAGCTTTCAAGGTCAGCAGCAAGGCGGATTCTCTAATCAAGCTCAGCAAAAGCCTGCTGCACCACAACAGCAACCAGTTTATAAAGCACCTCAACAGCAAGGTTATCAACAACCTGCACAGCAACAGGGAGGCTATTCTAATCAAGGGCAGCAACCAGCTCAACAAAGTGGTTTTTCTAATCAAGGACAACAAAGTCAACAACAGGCTCCTAAGGTAAATCCTCAAGAACCAACAATTGATTTTGATGATGACATCCCGTTTTAAACGGAAATAAATATAAAATAAAAATGTAAAGAAAAGGTGAGCTGATGCTCACCTTTTTGATTTTTAAATTAATACTTACTAAAGCTAATTAATATGAACCATTTTGTCTTGCCATCGGGATAGTGTTTTTTTATAAAAACCATCGCTATGAATTTGGGCAAGGGATTGAGTAAGTGTATTTATAATTTTTTTGTCGGTATTTTTATTACACGCAAGGTAGAAGTTTAACTGCAAGTCTGCAATTTCAAATACTCTTTCAAGCCTGTTGATGTCGATACCTGCTAATTCAGCTCTATATGCGATAGTAATATCATCGGCAACAATGAGATTAATTTCGGGACGGGTAGTAAGCAAGCCAAGTAATGAATCTGTATTATTTAGTACGTATAGGTTTTTTTGCGCCTTAAAGCCTCTTTCAAGTAAACCTAAATGGGTAACATCATTCTTATTGACAGCGATTAAGTAGTCTTTCAATTCATCTATATGGCTTACTGTGGGTATGTTTTTTTCTCTTAACCCCCAAACAACAGCATTATTTACTTCAGTCATTGTGCCTACCCATTCAAATAGTTTTTCTCTTGCCGGAATGCGAGCTATTGAAAAAATACAATGATTCTCTTTCTGTTGAGCGAGGTTATAAGAACGTACCCAAGAAAATGCATCGATTTGATAGGTGTATCCACTTCTCTTAGCAATCTCATGAACCAAATCAACGGCAAAGCCAGTTACAGGTGTATTTTCTTTGATAATTTGATAAGGAGGCAGGTGTTCAGTGACAAAAGTAAGATTAATATCTTCTGTTAAAGCGAGTTTAGAATAAAAAATTAATAGTAGAAAAAAACTAATTTTCATTTTCACAAATAAAAACAGTTTTGAGTGAATACATTTATTCTTACTAGTTTTCAAAATTATTTATCTATCGCTATTAATACTTTAAGTTGTGTAACTATAGCTTAAATATTGCTTGATAGTTTAGTGAAAATTTCGTCCTGCAATATTATTAGTAAAGGTTTCTATTGCACCGCGCTTTTGCATTGTTACAAATACTTGTTTCCCATCTTTACCACCAAAAGCAACATTAGTTGGATGTTGTCCTGTTAATTTAACTGTGTTAATTAATTCACCTTGTGGAGATATAATAGCGATAACACCTGCACCATATCTCGCGACATATAAGTTCCCTTGATTATCTGTTCTCATGCCATCCATGCCATGATCTTCAAATTTATAAAACAACTGTTTATTGCTGATGTTTCCATTTGTATCGAGTTGATAGCGCCAAATGTTCCGTTGCACACTTTCATTAACATACAATGTTTTGTTATCTGGGCTGACTTCTACACCGTTGGTTGTCCCCATGTTTTCTTCTAATAAAACAGTAGAACCATCAATGTTAATTCGCCATAGATTTCCTAAGTTTTCTGACCAATTAGGATCACTCGCAAATAATATTCCGCTATCCATAATGGCAATATCATTTGGTTGGTTCATTTTATTATTGTGGGCGTAGACGGAAAGCTTTTCACTTTCTGAGTTATAAACTAAAACGTTATGGTTAACGTAATCTGCAATATACATATTGCCACTTTGGTCAAAACGGATACCATTACCAATAGAGCCATTTGGCAATGTTAAATATAACTTAGCTTGTCCCTTATCGGTGACCTTACCAATGGTGCCAGCTTTCAAGTAATTAACGGCAAATAAATGACCATTTTTATCAACGGCAGGGCCTTCAACACCTTGAGTAAAACTATTATCTGGCATCCAATCGCTAGACTTATGTGTATTGGCAAAAACAACAGTGGTTAATAAAAGAGTAGGAAAGAGTAATATTTTTTTGTTTAGCATATCTAAAAGTAAGTTAAGTAACTAATTTTATTAACCTACCATAAATATTTATTTCTAGAAGTAATATTCTGTTATGAGGATAGATGTTTTTGCTCTTTCTATAGCTTTCTAGTGGTTAGCTTAATGTATTTACTTGCTTTCGAAGGTTAATAATATCTGCTTGCAACCATTTCTCTAATTGATCTTTATTCATTGGTTTAGCAAAGTAATATCCTTGAACTAAATCAACTTCTAAGTTTCTTAGAAAGAGAAAGTCTTCGAAATGTTCTACACCTTCCGCTACAGTCACTAAATTTAGATCTTTAGCTAAATTAATAGTGCTTTTTAAAATAGCTTGCTGTTGGGGTTTAGTCGTTACATTATCAACTAAAATTCGATCAATTTTTAATTCTGTAGCAGGAACTCTAGAAAGTTGCTGCGCATTGGCAAACCCTGTACCGTAGTCATCTATAGCAATTTTAAAACCTTTTAATCGTAATTTGGCCAATGCTGCAATTGCAGTAGATACCTCGCTGGCAATCGCATTCTCTGTGATCTCTAAAACAAATTCTTGAGGTGATAATCCATAATATTCAACACGCTCGGCTATTTTATCAACTAAGCCTGGTTCAGTTAATGATAGAGGCGACAGGTTAAAAGATAAGTGAAATTGTAAACCGTGATTTTTCCAGTCTTTCTTCTGTTGTAAAGCAAGTTCAAATAGATATTCAGTTAAAGGTGAAATAAGCCCAAATCGTTCTGCAACTTCAATAAACTCTACAGGCGATATAAAACCATGTTGAGGATGCTGCCAACGAGCTAAAGCTTCTACTCCTTTGAGTAAAATTCCTTTAGTTGTTAATTTAGGCTGAAAATATAACGTTATTTCTTTGTTTTGTATTGCTTTAAGAAGATCCTCAGCCACTAAGCTGCTTTTATTTTTAGTCTGTTCTATTTTAGGTTTAGTTTTGCTTAAACGAATTAAGCTTGTTTTCAAGTAATCTTGTTGTATGGGCTTTTTAAATGTACCTAAAACGGTTAAACCATCATTTTCAGCCATTGTTCCTACACTCAAAATAAGAGCAGGATCTTTGGAGCTTAATATTATTACAGCTTCAACAAGTTTTTCTGCTGCAATTATTCTAACCAATTCAACGCCATCCATTACTGGCATTTCGAGGTCAACAAAAGCTAGGTCATATTTTTCTTTTTTCAACATATCTATCGCAATTTTTCCATTACTTGCTTCAGCTATATTGTTTTTTTGAATATGACATTCTTCGCAAATGCTCACAACATGATTGCGTTGAACAGTACTATCATCAACAACTAATATTTTAATATCCTTCATAAATACCTGTTTAGTTTTTGATTGTATTGGCAATGTTAGCCAAGTCTACAATGTGCTCTGCAGCACCTATTTTTATCGCTTCCTTCGGCATGCCGAAAACTATGCATGAGGCTTCGTCTTGTGCAATTGTTTTGCTACCTGAGTTTTTCATGGCTAATAGACCTTGCGCTCCATCATTGCCCATTCCTGTTAATATCACACCTGTAGCATTTTGTTTTACATTTGTAGCAATCGATTTAAATAATACGTCTACTGAAGGGCAATGCCTATTTACAGCAGGACCTTCTGATACTATTACAATATATTGTCCACCTGAGCGTTTAACCTGTATATGTTTACCTCCAGGCGCAATTAATGCTCTACCAGGTATGATTCGATCTCCAGAGCTTGCTTCTAAAACTTCAACTTCACATATAGAGTTTAGTCTATTTGCAAAGGCTTCGGTAAATTTCTCTGGCATATGTTGCACAATAACGATACCCGGGCAAGTTGAAGGAAGCTGAGTCAGTATTTTTTCTAATGCTATAGTGCCACCTGTAGATGAACCAAGCCCAATAACCCTATCAGTGGTTTGAGCTAGACTAGCTAAATCGCTATTGTGATAATTTTTTGAGATTGTCGCATCTGATGTTAAATCATCCTTTAAAGCTAAATTACTAAGTAATTTTTTTTCTACATTGGCTGTTGCAGCAGCTCGAACAATATTCCTTAAATCATTATCAGCAACTTCTAAAAAATTTTTTACGCCGAGCTGTGGTTTTGTAACAATATCAATAGCACCAGAAGCTAATGCAGCCAGTGATAAATCAGCACCTTCTTCGGCTAGGGAAGAACATATAACTACAGGGGTGGGACGCTCTTCCATAATTTTTTTTAAAAAGGTAATACCATCCATTCTTGGCATTTCAATATCTAAAACAATAACGTCTGGCCATTGTTTTTGCATTTTTGGATAGGCAAATAGAGGGTCATTTGCAACAGCATAAACTTCAATGTCATCAGCTTCATTAAGTACTTGAGACATAACTTGTCTTACTACTGCTGAATCGTCAACTATCATCACTTTAATTGTCACTATTTATCCTTTTTATAGCTGATGGTGAGTTACTTGAATTTTTCCTGTCGATAAGTCAAATATTAACTTTCTACTCGACTCCCCTAGTGTGTCGTTATAACTTAAATTAAGTTTATGTTTCTTTAGCCATTGAAGAGCAAAGCTTACATTTTGCTCGCCAATAGTGGATTCAATTTTTTTATTATACATATTGCTTCCGCCAAAGAGCTGTATCTCGAATTCACCAAGCTCGGCAAAAGATGCCATTTTTTGATTTAAATACTTCAATGAATGTTCACCATATCTATAGTTATCTGTTTGACTTTTACTACTTTGTTCTGCGATTAAATAATGACACATGCCTCCTAATTTAAGACCTTCATGCCATACTGTCATTGCAACACATGACCCTAATAATGTGTTGATTACTTTTGGCGATTCACCAAAATAAATATCTCCTGGTGATAAATTTATAATGATACTTTCCTGTGTAGTCATAAATTTAAACCATCATATTGATTAAATTAATTAAATGAGTAATACCCAATTACTTATTTATATTTTTTAGTTTTCTCGTTGGTAAATAGCAGGATTAATTAACTTCAAGTGATGCTCAATACCGTGTAATGTTTCTGAATGGCTAATGAATAAATGCCCGCCGGGATTTAACAAGTGAAAAATTTTATCTATTACATTTTGTTTTGTATTATCATCAAAATAGATCATAACATTTCGTAAAAAAATCAAATCAAATGTGCCTAATTTCTTCATATCATCTAATAAATTAAATTGAAAGAATGTTACTTTATTTCTCAATTCAGGGGTTATTCGTAGGTAACCTTCAAATTCATCAGTGCCTTTTAAGCAATTCTCTTTACGGTATTCTTCAGGTAATAAAGAAGTACGCTCATCAAGGTAAATAGCTTTCTTAGCTTGATTGACAATAGTTTGATTTACATCTGAGGCACTTAAACTCCATGCCTTTGGATAACAATCTTTCATTAACATTGCAATGCTATAGGGTTCTTCACCTGTAGAGCAGGCAGCACTCCATATTTTTAGTTCTTTATTAGGTGAAAATGAAGGAAGAATATCGTTTCTTAAATATTCAAAATGTTTTTCTTCTCGAAAGAAAAATGTTTCATTTGTAGTAATCAGTTCAAGAGCGGTTTCAAGCTCTGCTGCATTTTCAGGCGTATTAATATATCGGTAATAGTCTGAAAAATTATTCATATTTGTACTAATTAACCGCTTAAATAAACGGTGACCTAACATAACCCGTTTATAAACGGGCAAATGGATTCCTAACCTTTTCTTGATTAATGCCTGAAAAAGACAGAATACTTCTTCAGAAGGTAAGTTATTGCTACTGTTCATTGCCATTAAACCTTGCAAAATAACACCTTATTCATCAAATTTAACAAACTTATCGTCATCATTGTCTTTTGTTACTTTTCTTTTCTTTTGAGTATTTCTTACCGACTTTTTAGACTTCGTTTCATTGCTATTTGTTGATGTTGTTGGCGTTAGTGTGCGATGAGTATTTAATGATGTACTGTCTGCATCTTCAAGTTTAAAATAATTTACTGATTCTTGTAAATGAACTGCCTGAACATTCATTTCTTCTGAAGTTGCACTAAGCTCTTCGGAAGCAGCAGCATTGTGTTGCATTGTTTGATTAACTTGTGCAATTGCTTCATTTATTTGATGAACACCACTTGCTTGTTCAGATGAAGCTGCCGCAATTTCTTGTACCAAATCTGCTGTTTTATTGATTGAAGGCACCATTTCTTGTAAAGATTGACCCGCAATATCAGCGCGCTTTACGCTATCTTTTGCTAATTCACCTATTTCTTGAGCGGCAAATTGGCTACGTTCAGCTAGTTTTCTTACTTCTGAAGCTACAACAGCAAAACCTTTACCGTGATCACCGGCACGACCCGCTTCAATCGCAGCATTTAAGGCTAACAAATTTGTTTGATAAGCTATGTCATCAATAACACTAATTTTTTCCGCTATTTTCTGCATCGCTTCAACAGTTTCAGAAACGGCTTCACCACCTGTTGTTGCTTCTTTCGATGCTTGTTGTGCCATACCATTAGTAATACCTGCATTTTCATTGTTCTGAGAAATTGAAGCAGACATTTGTTCCATGGAGGCAGATGTTTCTTCAACACTAGCAGCCTGAACCGAAGCACCTTTTGCGATTGTTTGAGCAGTTGAATTTACTTGAGTTGACGCAGAAGATAGTGCTTCAGATGATGCTCTTACGTCGTGTATAATCGTTGCGAGTTGATTTTTCATATTAGTAATACTAAATAACAATGATTTTCTATCATTATGGTTTAAATCAATATCTATTCCTAAATTGCCTTGGGCAACTTGAGTACATACTTGTGCAGCATAACGGGGGTCGCCACCTAATGTTTTGAATAGGTCGTAGAATATTATGCCCATAACACCTAATACGATGAGAGAGCCAGCAATAATTAGAATAGTTAATGATGATTTTGACGAACTATATTGTTCTTCCATTGATTTATTAGTTTCTGCAATGATTTCTTTAAACTTGGATTCTGTTGATTCGGCAATTTCAGTCATTCCTTTACTAGCCGGTCTATCAACACCACTAACACCTTTATCAACTTTTTTTCCTGTGAGTTGATCCGAACTATCAAAATTATTCAATGCTGTTAAATAAGCTGTTTTTAGGGCGGCATGTTCAAATTTTACTTTTTCAAAACTTTCAGTTTCATGATTAAGTGTTTTAGCTTTTTTGATTGCACTACTTAATAATGCTTGCACACGATCAGAGTTCTCTTGAAAACGTGTAGAATATTTATCAAATTGTTTTTTATCGTTTCCGCGAATTAAGACATTTTTCCATTCTTGCACTTGTGTCTTAAAAATTACATGAGCATGGGTTATTTCAGTCAGTAACTCTACATTTTGAGATACTTGATTGAAATCATGCTCGGTAATATCATGAAATTCAGATAATTTATTTAAAGAAGACCAACCCAGAATTAATAATGAGAAAGTAACGAGTAGGCCTAGAAATAGTACTTTGGCTTTTAAGCTTAATTTTTCTAGCATTTTCTTTTCCTTTAGATTTAATCTCAAATGTAATGTTAATGTCTCAGACAAGTAACAATATTTAATTTGTTCTTATTGCAGTTCAGCTTCTACTAAATGTGCTAATTCAATAGGAGATAATGTTTTTTCTGCGTCTAATAACACAATAAACTCATCATCTGCTTTAGCTATTCCTTGAATAAACTCAGCACGAATTTGTGCTCCAAACGCAGGAGCTTCTTCTATGTCTGTGGCTGGCAGCTCGATTACTTCATTTACTGCATCTGCTAATAAACCTAAAACACAATGTTGCTCAAATGAGTGGAGCTCAATAACAATGACACATGTTCTTTTATGTATTTTTATTGGATCTCTTCCAAGTCTTACTGATAGGTCAATAACTGGAACTACTTCACCGCGCAAGTTAATAACCCCAGATAAAAACTGTGGCATTAAAGGCACTTGAGTGATACCTGCATATTCAATAATTTCTCGGGTTTGGTTTAAGTCCATCCCAAAATGTTCTTGGCCAATAGTAAATGTCAAAAATTGGCTGACAGATTGTGAAGTAGCATTTTTTTCTTCTGTGGTTGTCATTTAATCACCTATCTTTGACTTTCTTGGTTACTATTAATTTGTATTTCGCTACCTATTGCCAGCTCGATTAGTTGAGGAATATCTAAAATAAAAGCAATTTCTCCACTCCCGAGTAAACTAGAGCCACCAATACCTTTCAACGGCTTAAATATCGGGCCTAATGGCTTGACAACGGTTTGAATTTCTCCGTTGAGTTTATCAACCGCTATACCTGCTATATTTCCACCAAATTGAACAATAACAAGTTCAGCTCTTTGTTGTGCTTTATCGTCGGTTAAGGCTGTACTCGGTTGTGATTCTGCTAAATTGAATATTTCATTCATTGCTAGATAGGGGATCATATCGCCGCGAAGGTTTATACAATGCCTACCTTCAATATCAACATGAGCAACTAAATCTATACATTCAATAATTGTTGCTTGAGGGATAATAAAATGAGTACCCTTACTTTCAACATGGAAGCCATCAATAATGGCAAGGGTCAATGGTAAACGTATTTTAAAGGTAGAGCCTTTACCAGAAGCACTATCTATTTCTATACTTCCCTGTAGAGACTCAACATTTCGTTTAACTACATCCATGCCTACGCCACGACCTGAAATACTGGTAACGGCCTCCGCAGTAGAAAAGCCTGGGTGAAATATTAGTTGATATAATTCGTTATCAGTTAACACATTATCTTCATGAATTATGCCTTTATCTATGGCTTTCGCTCGTACCCTTTCCTTATCTATTCCTCTGCCATTATCGCTTATCGCTATCACTATATGGCCAGCTTCATGATAGGCTGAAAGTTTTAATTGCCCTTGTGCTGATTTACCTGCTTCGATTCTTTGATCTACGGCTTCGATACCATGATCCATGGCATTTCTTACGATATGTGTTAAAGGATCACCGAGCTTTTCGACCATGAGGCGATCTAATTCTGTATCAGCTCCTTCTATTACAAGCTCAATTTCTTTATTTAATTCTTGTGCCGTATCTCTAACAACACGTTTAAAACGTTGGAAAATACCACCAATAGGCACCATTCTTAAACTTAAAGCGGCATCTCTTATTTGTTCTGTAAAACCTTCAAAGTCACCGACTGCTTCAATTAGAGGCGTGTTAGTTGTTTTGTTTGCTAAAATGTCAATTCTTTGTTGATTGATGACTAATTCACCAATCAAATTTATAAGGAGATCAAGTCGGTCTGAATCAACTCTAATTTGTTTATTTGTAGAGGTATTGTCTATCGTTTTATTCGGATTTTTACTTTGTTTATCGAGTGCCGCAGAAATGACTTCTTTGCTTACTGTATTGTTTTCACTTAATACCTCACCAAGCTTGGGTTTTTCATCAAATTGATTTGTGATATCAGAACTTTGTTGATTTAAGGCTTGTTGAAGTGAATTGGCGGTTAATGCGCCACAATCTATTAATATTTCACCTAGTCTTTGGTTGTCTTCGGGAAGCTGTTCGATGAGCTCAATATATCTGCCAAGCTCAGTTTCAGGTGGCAATATATTGATATCAGAACCATCTTGGACAAACATGAATGTATTTTCAATGGTTTCAAGACTAGCTTCTGACTGAAGAGATATTTCATAAGCAAAGTACAATAGCTCAGGGTTAAATGATGCTAAATCAGGGAAGTTATCAGCTAATGTTTTAATGTGTTTAATTTCACCAATGGTTGATAAGAACTTGATGAAAGATAATGGATCCATGCCATTTTGTAGACAATCTTTTGATAGCCTTAAAGAAATATGCCAGTATTTATTTTTATCTAAAGTTACAGGTTGGTTTTGGTTTTCAATATTAGGGAGAGTTTCTTTTTCATGCACTGTGTTTAAATCTTCTGCAGCCCATGGTGCTAATAAAGCATGTAATTCTGTGCCAGTGTCTTTTAATTGTATATCTGATAGCGCTTCTTCAGGCGTGCACTTTACTAATGCTTGAATATGATCGCGGCATTTAAATAACACATCAATAAGTTTTGCCTCAATTGTTATTTCATTTTCTCTAGCACGATCTAGAATGTTTTCTACTACATGCGTAAATTCGACAATATGGTTTAAACCGAAAATACCTGCAGAGCCTTTAATTGTATGAGCAGAACGGAAAATATTATTAAGCATCTCGCTGTCACATTCACCTTCATCCATTTGAAGTAAAACACTCTCCATTGACTCCAAATGTTCTTGGGCTTCAACAAAAAACGTTTGTAAAGCAGCATCTAAGCTCATTAGTTACCCTCCATTATTTCGCTATCATTGTTATTGAAATAATGATGGATATTAAATAGCTTACTGTACTCATCAATTACCTCATTCGAAGAGTGGATTTTATATTGAGCGTTGTTCTTTTCTACTTCTTTGAAAAGCAGAATAAGCATTTGCATACCGGCAGTATCAATCTCCGTTATGCCTTTCAATTTAAAATTAACGAGCTCTTTTAGAGATATGGATTTAAAATGTTGTTGATATATGTCCATTGCGGAATAAATATTGAATTCACCTGCAATAGATATCTCAGTAGAGCCATTTCGTTTTTGTGTTACTTTTACGGTAGTCATTTTAAATTGGACTCCCTTCCTTACTAAAATTATTTACACTAACATTGAAACGGCTTGAAGCATTTGTGCAGGCTGAAAAGGTTTGACTATCCAGGCTTTTGCCCCGGCATCTTTACCTTGTTGTTTTTTATCGTCAGCACCTTCTGTGGTTAGCATGATAATAGGTGTGAATTTATAAGAAGCCAGTTTTTTTACTTCTTTAACCATACTGATACCATCCATATTGGGCATATTCACATCAGATATAATTAAATGAATTTTTGTACCATCAAGTTTAGTTAGTGCATCTTTTCCGTCATTTGCAGTAATAACTTCATATCCTGCACCCTTTAATGTCATAGAAACTACTTGTCTTATACTTGCTGAATCATCGACAATTAAAATAGTTTTACTCATGTATCCCTCTCATGATTATTTACTGTTACTTCATAGGTATTTTTATTTTCTAAAAAAATGTCACTTCGGATTTATCAGCTTGTTGTACCTGAGCGGAAGAGTCTTGATGAATATTGACTTGCTCAACTGTTGTATATGTTTTTTCAAAATTTGTTAACCACTTTGCTGTGTCAATTCCTTTAAGCTTTTCACCATTAGCTAAATCATCGAGACATGCTGCAATTTCTGGAGTTAATTGGGTCATATTTGTATGTATTTGT
>JAGSHH010000106.1 GCA_023954655.1 Colwelliaceae bacterium | reverse complement strand
GCATTGGCGCAAGAAACTTCAAATAAAGAAGAGCTAAAACAGCTTTCTTTAGCCGAGCCAGCCGAGCTTTTAAGGCTTGACTTTCAAGCTTATCAACAGCAAAAGAATCAGCAAAGTGAGTTAACTCAAGTCGTTGAACAGTTGTCTACCGATATAAAGAAAAGTGAAGAAAAAAAACGCCTTATAGAACAAAAATTTAATCATGTAAAAGAAGAGCAAAAACAGCAAGAGAGTGAACATCAGCAAACAGAAGATCTACTTGCAGAAAAAGTGATCCCGCTTGATAGTCAAATAGCACAAAACCAACAGCAAGTTGAACAACTATTATTAAAAGAACAGCAACTTATTACCGATAAACAGCATAATGATAAAAGTATTGAACAGTTCTCAATAAACCTTAAACAGCATCAAGAACAACTTGTTGTAATTGATAAGCAACTTATTGAACAAGACTTTTCTACTGCCTTGAGTGAAAATTTACCGTTATGGAAGCATCAATATCAACAACTAACTGCACAACAAAAGCATATTAAAGAACTTGATGATGAACAATTAAAAATACTTGAAGCGCATGATCTCGCTAATAAAGCAAAAATAGCTATTGATGAATCGTTAGCTAGCCAACAAAAATCAATCAAAAAGACTTCGGAACAGGTCGGGGTTTTAGCAAGTAATAAAGCGAATTTATTATCTTCACTCAATTGTGAAAATGAACAGGCGTGCCAACAAAGTATTCAGCATTTACAAAATGTTAGTGCTAATTTTTCTATCGCTATCAATAACGCACAGCGCTATCAAAGTGTTAATGCGGATGTCATTATCCAGCAAACGAAATTACAGGCAATTGAAAAACAATTTTCAATAAATGAAACAAATATTGAAAAATTAAGAGCAGAATATCGTGACACTAAGCGACAACGTGATGATGTTTTTGTCATTGTTGAGCAACAAAAAACGATTATGTCATTAACTGAGCATAGAAATAACCTTCAACCTGAACAAGACTGTCCATTGTGTGGAGCGAAAGAACATCCGTTAATTGAACATTATCAAAATATAAATACTAATGATGATGAGCAGCAACAGCGTCTTTTATCGCTTGATAATATGAAGAATCAAATAGAGCAACAAGGGATTTTATTGAAGGAAGAGCAAGCAAAGTTGGTTACTGAAAAAACAATACTTGAGCAATCTACACAACAATTGATGATAGAGCAGCAAACGTTAACGAATCAATGGTTAGAAGCTCAGCAACTATTAATGATTGATTTTCCATTAAATGAAATTGAGAATATTACAGCAGCAGCAGAACAATGTGAGCAGCAGTTGTTGAGTATTACTTCGAAATACAATCAATTAAATGAAATAGCACAACAGCATGAACAACTAAAAACTCAACTTTTACATGATGAAAAGCAACAATCTTCACAACAAAACCAACTTAATGTTATTGAAAGCGAATTAAAAAATCATGATGCTGTGTTGTCGCGTAATCGAAATTTAGTTCAAACAAGTCGTGATAATATAGTCAATGAATACCAGTTATTTATTCAGTCTTTAACAAGGTTATTTTCTTTTGAGCAATTATCCTTTATTGAAACTAATGAACAATTGATGGGCATTGGTTTTGATTTTTCACTCGCAGAGCCTTTATTTACCCTTTGGACGGATCAACAAAACCAATTATTACAGCAAAATAAAACTAACATTGAATTACAAAAAGAGCTGATAAATACGATAGCCCAAACCGAACAAGGTTTAGCGGTTGAAAAAGCGAGTCAAGAAAATGTGACTAAAGCGCATAAAGATGTTGTTGAACAAAAGTTATTATCTGAAGAACAACAAAATAAGGCTAAAAAACAACGAGAAGAATTAGTTGGCTTAGCGTCTGTAAATGAGATCAGAACGCGTATAAATGAAGCTAAAAATACGAGTGCTCAGCAAGTTGGTGAAATTCAAAAAAGTGTTGATCAAGTCAAGCAAGAATATCAATTGCTTTTAGGGAAAATCACAACCAATAAAAACCAGCTTAACGAATGTGACGAATTATATAATAAAGCTTATCTTCATTGGGAGGATGTACTTTCTGCAAGTATTTTTGACAATGAAAATGCTTTTACTTCTGCTTTAATGTCCACCGAGAAAAAACAGCAATTAACGAACTTATTAGAATCAATTAAAGAACAAAAACAACAAGCTGAAACTTTGATCACACAACATAAAAAGCAAATTAATAATCTTAACCAAGAGATAAATACGTTAAAAGAGCAAGGTGTTGATACGTTTGAAATGTTAGCGATTGATAACCAATTAAATCATTTATCGGAACAGTTAAAGCAAGATCAATTCAAACAAGGCCAACTAAAACAACAATTAACCTTTGATCAGCAGCAGCGAGAAAAACAAGCAGATATGTTGCTTCAAATTTCAGCACAACAATTAGAAGTTGATGATTTATCATATCTTAACGGCCTTGTAGGTTCTTCGTCAGGTGATAAATTTAGACGTTTTGCACAAGGGTTAACATTAGAACACTTAGTATACCTGGCAAACAAGCAGTTGAATCGCTTACATGCTCGTTATCAATTACAGTGTCAAAATCAAGATAATTTAGCGTTAGAAGTGATTGATACTTGGCAGGCTGATAATGTAAGAGATACTAAAACTTTATCTGGTGGTGAAAGCTTTTTAGTCAGCTTAGCCCTTGCCTTGGCACTTTCCGATTTAGCGAGCGCTAAAACGAGTATTGATTCGCTATTTTTAGATGAAGGTTTTGGCACACTTGATAATGATACGTTAGAAATAGCGTTAGATGCTCTCGATAATTTAAATGCTAATGGCAAAATGATTGGTGTTATTAGTCATGTTGATACGTTAAAGGATCGAATAGGTGTGCAAATAAAGGTGCATAAAAAAAGTGGTTTAGGTTTTAGTGAACTTGATAAACAATTTGCTTTTATTACGGAGCCTTCAAGTTAATTAAATATTTAACTTTTACATTTTAAATTTCTCCTTGAAAATTATAATAATTTACATGTTCTTCATAATGTTTTTTAGTCATAAAAAGGCAGAGTGATTAACTCTTGAGAGGATTCTGTAGAAATAGATTTAAAATTGAAATTAGTTAAAAGATTATTTTATTCAGACTTAGTATTGAAAATAAATAAACGGAATTTCATAGGTTACATAACCTGCACAGTTTTATAGAGTTTTTAATTGCTCGAGATCTAATAATTAATAGGTGTAAATTAATAAACTAGAAACCCTAAATTTAATATGTTGTTATGATAAAGTGTTTAAAAATAACAGGTAAATGATCTTAATTTGAAAGTTGCTAACCTATTTTCTTATCAAAACCTATCAACGAGAAAAAAAATTGTTGTCGGGTATATTGTGCCTTTATTATTTATGGTGGCGATATCCATCACCGTTTACCAAAGTATTGAACGTAATATAGAAACTTCCCATTTAGTTGAAAATTCTCAGAAAGTTATTTCTAGTAGTCAAGAGCTTCTTAAATTATTGCTTGATATGGAAACTGGAATGCGAGGCTTCTTGATTACGGGTAATTACGTTTTTTTAGAACCTTTTCATCAAGCAAATGCTGTTTGGCACGAAAAAATACTCTCATTAAAAATGTTAGTTTTAAATAACCCTAAACATTCTTTAAGGCTTAATGAAATCTCCGTATTACAAACTGTATGGTTAGAAGAGTACGCTAAAATTGCTATTGTTGCTCGAGGTAATAAAAATCAATCTGAAGAAGATGCACTCATTAATGTTATTAATTTAATTGAGAAACAAGTGGGCAAGGATATTATTGATAAAATCCGTTTAATAAAAGATGAATTGATTCAAGAAGAAAAAGCTTTGATGTTATTACGGCAAAAAGAAGCTAGAAATACAGAGAAAGTAACTAAACTTGCCGTAGTTTTAGGAACATCAATTGCCTTGTTCGTTGCCTTTTTATTCACGTTTTTTGTTTCATCGATAATAGTTAAAAATCTAAATATTTTAGTTCAAGGTACTAAAAAGATTACTAAAGGAGATTTTGATTCAAATATTAAAGTTTCTTCAAATGATGAATTCTCTGTACTAGCAGATGCTTTTAATCATATGTCGAATTCATTAGAGCTTTCTATTAATAAAATGGAGCAAGCTATTCAAGCTAAAAGTGACTTTTTAGCCAATATGTCTCATGAAATCCGTACACCAATGAATGGAGTATTAGGCATGTTAACTTTACTTGAAGATACAAAGTTGAGTGATATTCAAAAAGAATATATCACTAGTATTCGTTCATGTGGTGATGGTTTGATTTTAGTTATTAATGATATTTTAGACATTTCCAAACTTGAAGCAGGTATGCTCTCTCTTGAGAATAAACCTTTTAATATAAGGCGATTAGTTACTGAAACTGTATTTTTACTTGATGAACAAGCTTCTCAAAAAGGAATAACACTACATACATCTTTAGATAGTAACTTACCAGAAACTTTGCTTGGTGATCGACTTCGCATAAGACAAATCTTTTTGAACTTACTAAATAATGCGATTAAATTTACCGAAGAAGGTCATGTTACACTTGCTGTTTCTTTAACTTATCAAAATGATAATAAAGCTAATTTGTTATTTAAAGTGGTGGATGAAGGAATAGGGATTTCACAACCGGATCAAAATAAGTTATTTCTACCTTTTTCACAAGTAGATAATTCAATTAGTAGAAAATATGGAGGTACTGGCCTAGGTTTAGTCATTTGTGCCCAGTTAATTAAACAAATGGGGGGTGAAATTGGCGTTAAAAGTCAGTTAAATAAAGGTTCTACATTTTATTTTTCATTACTTTTTGAAGAAACAACATGTGCCAATGATGATGAGCTAATGCTAGAAAGTGGGCAAGAAAAATTGAAATCAACATCATTATTAGCAGATGAAATACCATTAAATATTTTAGTTGCAGAAGATAATAATATTAATCGAGTTATTGCGGATAAATTATTTTCAAAATTAGGATACAAAGTCGACTTAGTCAATGATGGAGAACAAGCTTTAAAGGCCGTTTCAAAAAAATCATATGATGTTGTTTATATGGATATGCAAATGCCCTTAATGGATGGTGTTACATCGACCATTAACATTATTGAACAATATCCAGACAATCATCCTGTAATCATAGCAATGACAGCCAATGTTTTAGCTGAAGATAAACAAAAATGCTTTACGGCAGGAATGACCGACTTCATCGGCAAACCGATTAATTTAGAAGATATTATTGCTTCAATTAAAAAATTAAAACATTAATAAAGTTTGTTTGCTTATTTCAACTTTTTCCAAAACATAATCTAACTGTCCAAGCTTAATCAGGTAATGATTATATTTGAAAAATCATTAAAATAAGCGTTGATATTTATCATCAAGGAAATTTTTTGGAAACTTGGATTTATTTCACATTACTTGCTGCATTTATGCAGGCAGTACGAACAGCAGGGCAAAAGCAATTATCAGGTCATTTAAATGCTATGGCAACTACAGCAGTTCGGTATGTATATGCACTACCTTTTGCTGCTGCTTATTTATATTGGATAATTGATTTTCGCCAAACTCCATTACCTGATTTAAACCCTCAGTTTTTAAAATATACCCTTATAGCTAGTGTGATGCAGATTATCGGCACGGCTTGTTTAGTTGCGGCATTTAAGTACCGTAATTTCGCTGTTGCTACATCACTTGCTAAAACAGAGGCTATTCAAGTAGCTGTTTTAGGTGCGTTAATTTTTTCTACATCATTGAGTTATTTAGGTTGGTTTTCAGTTGTTGTAGGAGTAGTTGGGGTATTGATCGTTACAAAAGTTAAATTCACTTATGCAGATGTTTTTCAAAATCCAGGAGCAGGCTTTGGTTTGGCTTCAGGTTTAGCGTTAGCCGTTACAACATTATTAATACGTGAAGCTAGCTTGGCATTAAATACTGATTTAATGGTCAGTGCTGCGGTTACTTTGCTATTCATGATAGTTGTTCAGTCGGTAATATCACTGGTTTATGTATTTATTCAAGATAGAAAACAAATGCCAATTATGTTTTCTCAGTGGCGTTTATGCTTATTTGTTGGTATTACAAGTGTTATAGGATCTATTGGTTGGTTTACAGGAGCAAGTTATCAAAATGCTGCTTATGTAAAAGCGTTGGGGCAAATTGAATTTTTTATTACCTTATTTTTAACTTACCGAATTTTTAAGGAAAAAATTTCTTTAAAAGAATATATAGGCATGTTTTTAATCATTGTAAGTGTTGTTATTTTATTAGTTTGGGCATAAACAATCATATTATCACAAATAGCGATAGAGCCTCTGACGTGTTTTTGATAAACTCGCGTCAAATTTAGGTCAGTAAATACAGATTGTACCGTTAATATTACTTTGGGATAACGATGAAAATCACCGATAAAACAGTAGTGCAATTTCACTACACATTAAAAGATGAAGCAGGTAAAGAATTAGAGTCGTCAATAAGCTCAGATCCTTTAGCTTACCTACATGGCTATAAAAATATGTTAGTGGGTGTTGAAAATGCACTTGCTGATAAAGAAGCTGGAGATAAGTTTTCAGTGACACTTCAACCTGAAGATGCTTATGGTGAGCGTAAAGAAGATATGATTCAAAGAGTCCCTGTTAAGCACCTACAAGGTTTACCAAGTAAAAATGCTAAGTGGAAAGCGGGAATGACTGCCGTTGTTGAAACAGAGCAAGGTCAACGTCAAGTGACGGTTGTTAAAGCTGGACGTTTTATGATCACTGTTGATATCAATCCTCCACTTGCAGGTAAGGTATTAACGTTTGATTTAGAAGTTGTAGATGTTAGAGAAGCTACTTCTGAAGAAATTGAACATGGCCATGCCCATGGTGTTGGTGGGCATCACCACTAAACACTAGTTATAACAGTTTAAATGAAGCTCACTTTTAGTGAGCTTTTTTATTTTAAATATATCTTTTTTAACTTATCAATAAGCAGTTTAACTTTATTTTATTACCTACTTTTATTATCTACTTTTAATTTTACTTGCTATGGTAAGTTTTACTCCATAATAAAAAAATAAAGGATATGGTATGAAATCATTTGCACTACTTTCATTCGCAGTTGTAGCGGTATTATCAAGTCATGTACTGGCGGATACTCAAGTCATTCATGCTGGGGAGCTTCTAGCTGTTCCAGGAAAGTCTCCATTAAAAGAACAAACAATCATTATTGTTGACGGTAAAATTAGTGAAATAAAAAAAGGTTTTATTTCTGCTAATTCTATTGATAAAAATGCGACACTGATTGATTTATCAAAAAGTTTTATTATGCCTGGTTTAATGGATATGCATGTTCATTTGCAAGGAGAGTTAGGTCCGAAAAATGACAGTGAAGCCTTAAAAATGTCATCGCAGTTGATGCAAATGAGATCTCATATGTTTGCAATGCGTACATTAAATGCTGGCTTCACTACAGTTCGTGATGTTGGTTCAAGTTCACAAGAAATGTATGCTTTACGAGATGCTATTGATAATGGATGGCTGAAAGGGCCTAACATTATCGCAGCAGGAGGGGTTGGTATTACTGGTGGCCATGCTGATGTAAGTGGTGTAAGCCCTGAATTAATGGAATTTCATGATGAGAGTAACAAAACAGTTTGTGATGGACCTTTTGATTGCCGTCGGGCTGCTCGCCATACCATTAAATATGGAGCTAATTTAATCAAAATTACTTCTACAGGAGGTGTACTAACAGATCGTGCAACAGGTACTGGCCAACAAATGGAGATGGATGAGTTAAAAGAAGTTGTACTTGCCGCTAAGCGTATGGGGGCTAAAGTTGCCAGCCATGCCCACCAAGAAGATGGCATTATTGCCGCCTTGGAAGCTGGAGTTGCCAGTATTGAGCATGGTACTTATGCGGGTGAAAAATCTTATAAGCTATTTAAAAAGACAGGCGCTTACCTAGTACCAACTTTACTTGCAGGTGAGACTGTTTTACAGATGGCAAAAAATACTGATGTATTATCAGAATCACAAAAAGCGAAAGCTATTAAAGTAGGCACTGATATGAAAGGTAACTTTAGTAAAGCTTATAAAGCAGGTGTTAAAATTGCGTTTGGAACAGATAGTGGAGTTTCAAAACATGGCATAAATGCTCAAGAAGCAGTGTTAATGCACAAAGCAGGAATGCCCGCTTTAGACATCATTAAATCAGCAACTATTAATGCAGCTGATTTAATAGGTAAATCAAAGAGTTTAGGCAGTATTGAAGTAGGGAAAATTGCCGATATCATTGCAACTCATGGAAGCCCTTTGTCTGATATTAAAGAATTGCTGGACGTCGATTTTGTTATGAAGTCAGGTGAGATTATTAAGTCTAAATAGTTATCTTATTTAATTAAAATATTCGTTTAACTACTCTGATGAATTAACCGATAATATTTTTTATTATCGGTTAATTTTCAATTTAAGATATCTCCTTAAATAGCTAAATTGTAATTTTCTTTTTAAAGCTTATCAGCCCTGTTGTTAAAGCAACCCCAAACAATATTAAACCGCAGCCAAACAACATAGTTGATGTGATCATTTCATTTAAAAAAACAGCGCCCCAGAATAAACCAAATGCGGGAATTAAATAGGTTACTGAAATTGCTTTAGTAGGCCCTAGCGCTGAGATTAAACGAAAGAAAATTATATATGCGAATCCGGTACAAACTATCCCTAAAACCACTACTGAATTTATCGCTTCAATACTGGGGAATTTTTTGGGTAAAAACATCATACTTAAGGGTAATAAAACTATTGTAGCGGCAAGTTGACTACCAGCAGCTAAAACTAAAGGCTTTACATTTGATAAGTACTTTTTCGTGTAATTGGCTGAAACTCCATAAAACAATGAAGCGAGCATTACGGCAAGCATAGGTAATATAACGTTTGAGTTCGGTGTGTTTAATTTATCAAACATTAAAAAGTACACACCAATAAAACCGATAATTAAGCCCATAATTGCCGATGTATTTAACTTATCTTTTAACCAAATTACAGCGACAATTGCACCAAACATAGGAGTTGTTGCATTAAGAACAGAAGTGCTACCTGCGGTTAAGGTTAAAGTTGCCCAGCCAAATAATACAAAAGGGATAGCGGTATTCATCAAACCGACAATAAATATATCTTTTTTATGATCGAGTAAAAAAGTTAATTGTTTTTTTAAAATCAATAAAACGACTAATAACAAACTTGCAATCAACGTTCTAATTGCCATAAATAAAACTGGACCGAACTCCGGACCACCAACCTTCATAAATAGAAAAGATGCACCCCATATTGCGGCTAACAAAGGAAGTTCAATTAACGGCCGAGTAGTCATATATTATTCCTGAATATTATTTACTTTTAGTTTATTTCAAATACTTCGATTTGGCTGGCGGAGATCAGACGCCACTTAATATTAAATTGATATAGGCGGATACCATAAATCTTTTCGTCTATTACTAAGTTATTAGAGAGTGACTGTTTATAAGCGGGACGAGGGTCTTGTGCAAGTATTTGAGCTATTAAATTCTCTAAATCTGGATAAGCTTTTATTGCTTGTTGTAAAACAATCTTTGCTGGCGTTGAAAAAGCGACAGTTAATACCTTTTTTGGTTGTTCTTGAGCAAAACTAGCTTGAGCGTTAGGGATAGCATCTGAATAAGGAATATAAGGCTTAATATCAACGATAGGGGTCTGATCAAGTAAATCTAAACCTGAAATGTGCAATTCGACCTGTTTGTTAGAACATTCGATTTCGTCAAGTTTTACGACAGACATACCTATTGGGTTTGGTCTAAATGTTGAACGAGTCGCTAATACCCCTAGCTTTTTATTGCCGCCTAAACGAGGAGGGCGAACTAAAGGCTTCCAACCTTGTTCCATGGTTTCATGAAAAACAAATAATAGCCAAATATGACTAAATTGCTCTAACCCCCTTACTAATTCAATATTATTTGCTTCATCTACAAGTTTGACTTTACCCTTTGCTGACGGTACTAATCCTGGTTGCCTAGGAATAGCGAATTTTTCTTTATAAGGTGAACAAACATTACCAATAATATTCAAGTTAATTGAATCTGTTTGTAATGAAATTAATGATTCTTCTTTACTCATTTGTATTTGAACTTATTTGATATGCCTTTCCATAACAGACTTTAGTTGATACACATTGTTTATTAGCTTCATTTTTTTCTATTAAGGCACAACCAGTAAATACAATTGCATTTGCTCCAAGCTGAAATGCTTTTCTTCGTGCATCAGTTCTAGCTATCACTTCATCAGGAACTTGATGATGCACTTTCTTTTGACAATCTTCTCCGTCAACTGAACCAATATAGCGATACTTACCGGTAATGCTTTGTTCATCTTGATAAATTTTTACTTTTGATGGACTAAAATAATGTTTAAAGTTTTCTCTATCCAAATTAGTCGATACTGAATATCTATTTGCACAAGAAAAGATTAACAGGGGTAACAATGCAAGAGATAAAAGTTTAACAATTATTGATTTTTTCATGACAAGACTTCTTTTATATCAAGGTTTAAATTTAATATTTATAGTTAGAGTATTACGTTTTACTCAAAAGAAAAAGCAGCGAATATCGCTGCTTTTATAATTTATATTCAATCTTACTCAATTAACTTCTACTTTGCTTGATTGCACTACTTAATAGCGTAAGCATATTTTCACTAACTGATAAATCTACGCAAGCGTCGGTTATACTTTGTCCATAAGTTAATGTTTGTTTATCAATAACTTTTTGATTACCTTGTACTAAAAAGCTTTCAACCATAACACCCGAAATACCTTTTCTTCCTGAGGCTATTTGATCAGCTACAGATTGAGCAACATCAATTTGTTTATTGTGATCTTTGTAACTATTTCCATGACTACAATCGATCATAATACCGGCATTGATGTCATTCTTAGCTAGCTTGTTTAACGTGTTCTCAATATCTTTAGCATGATAGTTTGGCTCTTTACCACCTCGTAGAATAACATGAGCATGCGGATTACCATGAGTTTGGTAAATACACATTTGGCCACTTTTATTAGGAGAGTAAAGCACATGCGGTACGCTTGAAGCCTTTATTGCATCAACAGCTATTTGAATGTTGCCATCGGTACCATTTTTAAAACCTACAGGGCATGAAAGTGCAGATGCTAATTCACGATGTACTTGGCTTTCGGTAGT
>JAGSHH010000085.1 GCA_023954655.1 Colwelliaceae bacterium | reverse complement strand
TCAGCCATTTCCCACGTTTCAGTAAAACAATGTAAAATACCACCGACATTTTGAGCGTTTTCTTCACGTAATATATTCAGCGTATCTTCTTGCGCATCTCTTGTATGAATGATTAATGGCTTATTCAGTTGATTAGCTACGCGTACGTGTTTACGAAAAGAATCTAATTGTACAACTTTGGTTTCAGGAGCATAAAAATAATCTAAACCTGTTTCACCTATGGCTATTACACGATCTGATTGTGCTAATTTAACTAATTGATTTTGATCCACTTCATCACTTTGATTAAGTGGATGAGTACCACAAGTTAATAGTACATTTTCATATTTTTTTGTACTTTCTAACATGTTAGGAAAATCAGCTAGTGTGACACTAACACACAATAATTTATTAACTTGAGCTTGTTCTGCAGCAATAATTACATTGTCTAAATTATTTTCAAAAGAAGTTAAATCAAGACGATCTAAATGGCAATGGGAGTCGATATACAACGAAGGTGTCCTTTAATTTTAGTAATAAATTGATGAGTTGTGTTTATATACAATAATAAAATTATTATTTACATGGTTAATGTAGCGTCAGAAGAGTTAAGTAAACGACCAATGGCTTTTTCTATTTGGCTACGCATGTTATCGGGATCTTCAACAAAAGTTATACCTATGCCTGCTGGAGTTCCATTTTGCACACCTACGGGGGTTAGCCAACATACTTTTCCGGTAATAATTGACGTTTCAAGTGAATCCGGAAGCAATACTTGTAATTCAATATCTACACCAAGTTCAAAGTGTTCGGTAGTTCTAACAAATAAGCCACCAGTTTTTACAAATGGCATATAAGACTGATATAAATCACGATCAGTTACAAATTCTAAATATAAACTTTCCATTTTATTCCTCTGTCACTGTCATAATTGCAAGAATTTCAACTAACATTTTCTCTAAACTATATTCTTTATTTAACTGAGCTATTGTTAAACTTTGTTTATTATAACGCTTAATTAAAAGATAAACCTGCCAAATATTTTCTTTATTATTATTAATGAACTGTAATAACATCTCATTGGAAAATCCATCAATTTCTATCTGACTATGCCATTGGTGTTGTTTTCTTATTAAGTTAATTATTATTCTTTCTAACCATTTTATTCCATCTTCATTTTCTAGTATTAATCCTAATAATGTCATTCTTTGATTTTGTTTAACTAAAAAATGGATAAAACAATTCATTACAGTGATATATTGCTGATTTATATTTTCATCACAAAGCTCTGATAAGTGCGTTAAATTTGCAAAAGGGTCTTTGCCTCCAGTGTCACTTTTATTTAAATAGTTAAGTAAATCACTTCCTATAGGAGGTTTAAGCTGTACATGTCGACAACGGCTAATAATTGTAGGTAATAATCTCTGCTCATCATTTACTAATAAAATAATATAACTATTATCTGTAGGTTCTTCTAAAGTTTTTAATAAAGCATTAGCAGCTGACTCAGTCATTGATTCTGCATCTTCAATAACTACTACTTGATTAGACGCTAATTGTGCTGTTTTTTCAAAAAAACGACTCACTTTTCTAATTTGATCAACACCAATACTGGCAGATGTTAATTCAATGCTAACTAAATCTGGATGTGTATGTTGATGATGTAAATTACATGATTTACAGTTTTGACAAGGTATATTTTGGAAGTTTCCATTATTATTGAAGTTATTAATAGAGGCTAAATAATCAGTTGTTATTTTCTCGCACAGCAGCACATTACTTAACCATTGCGCTAGTTCTATTTTCCCTGCTCCTTTTACACCAGACAGAATAATGGCATGCGGTAAAGCTCGTTGCTTTAACTGTTCTAAAAAGTGAGCCTTATCATTAGCTAACCAAGGCTTCATTAATGAGTTTCCATGTTTTCACTAATAAATATTGCTAACTGCTGACGTATATTCTTATGAACTAATGTCATTTCATCACTAGCGTCAATTGTTATAATAGTTTGATCATTAGCGGCGATCTCACAGTATTTGTCACGAACCCGATGAAAAAATTCAATTTTTTCTAATTCTATACGATCAAGTTCACCTCTTGCCTGTGCTCTTGAAAGTCCTTGCTCAGGTGTAATATCTAAATAAAGCGTTAAATCTGGCTTAAAGCCTTTTAAAGTGACATCAGCTACCACATCCATAACTTGATCATCAAATTGACGACCGCCACCTTGGTATGCTCTTGAAGAGAGATCATGACGATCACCAATTACCCATTTTCCACTATTTAAAGCTGGAAGAATTCTATTAGCTAATAATTGACTTCGGGCTGCATACATCAACAATAACTCGGTTTCTTGGGTAAGGACTTCATTATGTTCTGCTGACTTAACAATATCTCGTAATGATTCAGCTAAAGGTGTACCGCCAGGTTCTCTTGTTGAAATAAACTCAATATTATTTTCAGCTAAAATCCTTTTTACTACTTCAATAGCAGATGACTTCCCAGCGCCTTCAATGCCTTCGATAACAATAAATTTTCCTAAACTCATTTAATTCATTTACCTGTTGTTATTATTTATTTAGCCAGTTGATACTTGACCACAGCTTTATTATGTTCAGTTAATGTAGTAGAAAATATATGCTTCCCCTTACCATTACTGACAAAATAAAAATAATCTGTATCTGCTGGGTTCATTACCGCTTGAATTGCAGATAAACCCGGCATAGCAATTGGTGTTGGAGGTAAGCCATTTATCCGGTAAGTATTATAGGCTGTTTTTTCTCGTAAATGCTTACGTTTAATATCACCTTTATAACGTTCACCTAATCCGTAAATCACTGTCGGATCGGTTTGCAAACGCATTTTTTTATTAAGTCTGTTTACAAATACAGAAGAAATAGTACGGTGTTCGGTAAATTTACCACTCTCTTTTTCAATAATAGAGGCCATAATTAACGCTTGATAAGCATTATCGTATGGTAATCCGACTACTCTTTTATTCCAAGCATTATCAAGTTGTTGTTGCATTTTTATGTAAGCTCTTTTAAAAATTTCAACATCAGTAGTTAGATGTGTAAAAGCATATGTATCAGGAAAAAATAGCCCCTCTGGGTTTTGATGTTTTATGCCTAATAACTTAACTAATTCTTTTACAGGTTCAGTTTTATTAACCACTTCATGAACAATGTCTGATTGCATTTTAAGTTGTTCTATCCAATGTTTAAGTGTTATCCCCTCAACAAAGGTAATTGAAAATTGATGTTCCTTACCATTGGTTATCATTTGTAAAATAGATTGATAGGTTTGTTTTGGTTTTATTTGATATGTGCCTGCTTTTATCTTTGCAAAATTTTTATTAATTCGCACGTAGTTTCTGATCCAAAACCTTGAATCTATCACCTCGTGTTTAATCAGTAGCTTAGTAAATGTATTAAATGAAGTTCCTGGTTTTATAGTAATTAAAATAGCTTGGCTAAGATTGTTTTCTTCATTTACTTTTAAATAAGTAAGAGAAAAAACGGCTAAAAAAACACCAATAACAATCAATATTACTGCAAAAAAAATCTTTTTAATCATGAGTAAAAAAATCTACCTTTTAACGACAATAACTTAAAAACTGTCTTCGATAATTTAGTACTGATTCTATATCAATTTGTCGATCTTGATACTGATAAACAGGAACAATGCCCATCACACTATTACAAAGAAACATTCCAGTTATATCATTTAATTCAGTTGTTTTTTCTTTTATTTGGATAACATCTTGATTAATACTTTTGCTAAAAGTTATTAAATTTTGTCTATATACACCATTAACACCAGCATCATCAATGATAGGCGTATAAACCTTGTTATTACGTAGCCAAAAAATATTAGCCGCGCTTGATTCAACCACAAAACCATTCAAATCACAGACGAGAAAATCATCAGCTGGGGAATTATCTAATTCATTCCGTATCAATACTTGTTCAAGGCGATTTAAGTGCTTAAGCCCTTTTAAGATTGGGTTTAATCCTAATTTTATATTGCAATTAGAGAGAGAAATCCCTTTATCTGACCAACTATTGTAATGTTCAGGAAAGTTGTGGATAGAAATTATTATTTGACTATCACTAACACCTGTCCTTGAATATCCTCTTCCACCAGAGCCTGCAGTAATTATGACTTTTAATACGGCCAATGGAAATTTTTTAGCTACATGTTCTAATTCATCAGTTAAAGTTTGTGGGTCATTAAAATCAATTTTTAAATATCGACAGCCGTCAACAAGACGAGTGATATGTGATGATAAAAATTCAACCTGTCCATTAATAATTTTAGCTGTAGTAAAGATGCCATCACCATAAGCTATTGCCCTATCGTTAATAGCAATTGAATTTTGACGTTCACCGTTTACAGAATAGTAATGCATATATAACTCAGAATATAATATCGTAACAGATTGATTATTAATAAAAGCCTAAGCTTATTTTACAAATAAGCCTGAATACAATAATAGTATTCAGGCTTATATACTTTTTCATTTGAAGCAAATAGTTTCAATAGATAACTATAAAAAGAATCAATTTATTTTTTTAAGCACCAATGAACCATTTGTACCACCAAAACCAAATGAATTACATAAAGCGTACTCTAAATTAACATCTCGAGCATTGCCTCTAATATAATCTAAATCACATCCTTCATCAGGGTTATCAAGATTTATTGTTGGTGGAACTTGATTATTAAATAAAGCTTGCGCTGTAAATATTGCTTCTACAGAACCTGCGGCACCTAATAAGTGACCCGTCATTGATTTTGTCGAACCCATCATTGTTGAATAAGCTGCATCACCAAAAACAGATTTCACGGCATTAGTTTCTGCTTTATCGCCTGCCATTGTCGATGTGCCATGTGCATTAATATAACCTACTTGTTCAGCATTGATCTTTGCATCTCGTAAAGCATTTTTCATTGCAAGAGCACCACCAGTACCATCAGCAGGAGGAGAAGTCATATGATAAGCATCTCCGCTCATACCAAAACCTACAATTTCAGCGTAAATATTAGCGCCACGAGCTTTAGCATGTTCATATTCTTCAACAACAACAATTCCTGAACCATCGCTGAGTACAAAGCCATCTCTGTCTTTATCCCAAGGTCGACTAGCGGCTTGTGGATCATCATTGCGTGTTGATAAAGCTCTTGCCGCACAGAAACCACCAATACCAAGTTCTGTTGAAGCTTTTTCAGCACCACCTGCTAACATAGCATCAGCATCACCATGCATGATCATACGCGCTGCATGACCTATATTATGAACACCTGAGGTACAAGCCGTCACAATGGCTATATTCGGGCCGCGTAAACCTAATTTAATTGATAAATGCCCTGCAGCCATATTTAAAATAGTTGATGGGCAGAAAAAAGGAGAAAGTTTTCTAACTCCACCTTTAAGGTATTTAGTATGATTTTCTTCAATTAACGATAACCCGCCGATACCAGATCCCACAGCTACACCAATACGTTCAGCATTATCTTCATTAACTTCTAAACCTGAATGTTCAAAAGCCTGAATACCTGCCGCAAGGCCATATTGGATAAATAGATCCATTTTTTTAGTATCTTTTTTTGCGATACCAAAAGATTCGGGGTCAAAGTCTTTTACTAAACCTGCAAATTTGGTCGGGAAATTACTAACATCAAAATGCTCAATCGCACCAATGCCGCTTTTTCCTGCTAATAAGTTTTGCCATGTAGATTCAGCATTATTTCCCAAAGGGGAAAGCATACCATAACCGGTAATTACAACACGTCGCATAGGAAGAGTTGCCTCCGATAGAATTGAATATAAGAAAGGGTTAGTTTTTATTTAAGTAAAAAGTATTTATCACCCTATAAAAACAAAATAGGCGGTAATTAAACCGCCTAATTTAGCACTTTTACAAGCAAAAATTACTGGTTAGCAGTAACGTAATCAATAGCAGCTTGTACAGTTGTAATTTTTTCAGCTTCTTCGTCAGGAATTTCGGTATCAAATTCTTCTTCTAACGCCATTACTAATTCAACTGTGTCTAAAGAATCTGCACCTAAGTCGTCTACGAATGAAGCTTCAATTTTCACTTCTTCTTCGCTTACACCTAATTGCTCAATAGTAATTTTTTTTACGCGTTCTTCGATAGTACTCATTTTTTTTCCTTTACTAGAAAATACAATTTTTCAAAATTGCGTGTAGTGTATTCGTCTAAAGCGTCCCTTGCAAGCTTCAAATATTGCTTTTTGCACTGGTCTAACCTTTAAACAGTAAATCTATTATATTTATTAGTGTTGTTTAATCAATATATTAACAATATAAATTGATTAAACCATATACATGCCGCCATTTACATGTAAAGTTTCACCTGTTATGTAAGCCGCACCATCTGAGGCAAGAAAAACAACTGCATTTGAAATTTCTTCTGGTTTACCTAAACGATTTGCAGGCACTTGTGAAAAAATGCCTTCTTTTTGCTCATCTGTTAATGTTTGAGTCATGTCAGTGTCAATAAAACCTGGTGATACTGTGTTAACAGTAATTCCACGCGATGCCACTTCTCTTGCTAATGATTTTGTAAAACCAATTAGTCCAGCTTTTGCAGTAGCATAATTAACTTGACCAGCATTTCCCATTGTTCCAACAACAGAACCAATATTAATAATACGGCCATTACGCTTTTTCATCATCGAGCGAATAACAGCTTTACTAATTTTGAACACCGAGGATAAATTAGTATCAATAATATCATCCCACTCATCATCTTTCATTCGCATAAATAAATTATCACGAGTAATACCGGCATTATTAATTAATATATCTACACCACCAAACTTATCTTTGATAATTTCGAACATTGATGCAATTGATTCATCATTTGTCACATTCAAAACAAGACCTTGCCCAGCACCTAAATATTCACTAATTTTTTCAGCACCATGCTCAGAAGTAGCTGTACCGATAACAGTTGCTCCTAATGATTGTAACTGTGTAGCAATAGCTTTACCTATTCCACGGCTTGCTCCCGTTACAAGAGCAATTTTACCTTCTAATGAAAACATAATTTTTCCTATTTTATTAATTCTTTTGCTTTAGATAATGAATCGTTATCATTAACTGAAATACACGTAATTGATTTGTCTATTCGCTTAATTAAGCCTTGTAATACTTTTCCTGGACCTGCTTCGACTGCGGTGTCAATACCTTTACTCGCAAGAGTTTGAATAGTTTCAGTCCAACGAACAGGGCTATAAAGTTGTTTAATTAAAGCAGTTTTAATTGCTTCAACATCACTTTCAATTGCAACATCAACATTATTAACTACAGGGATTGATGGTTGATTAAAAGTCACTGTATTAAATTGTTCTGCTAATTTATCAGCTGCATCTTTCATCAATGCACAATGAGAAGGAACACTAACCGGTAAAGGTAAAACTCGCTTGGCTCCTGCTTCTTTACATAGTACTCCGGCACGTTCTACGGCTTCTTTATTTCCTGCAATCACCACTTGTCCAGGTGAATTAAAGTTAACGGCAGAAACAACTTGTTCTTGTGCAGCATCAGAGCATGCCTCAATAATTTTATCATCACTAAGACCAATAATTGCTGCCATAGCACCAACACCCGCAGGCACTGATGCTTGCATGAATTCGCCACGTTTTTCGACTAATTTGACTCCATCAACTAATGACAATACTCCAGAACAAACCAAAGCAGAATATTCACCTAAGCTATGTCCAGCTATTATTGCAGGAGATATATCAGAGTTTGAGTGCCATAAGCGCCATATAGCAACACTAGCTGTCAAAAGCGCAGGTTGAGTATGATTTGTTTGATTGAGCTTTTCAGCAGGCCCTTCGTTAACTAGCTGCCAAAGATCGTAACCTAAAGCTTCTGAAGCCTCTGAAAATGTAGACTGTACAACAGGGTGATCGCTAAAGTCATTTAACATTGCGACGCTTTGAGAACCTTGCCCTGGAAATATGAAGGCTAAATTGTTTTGCATTGTAGTACCTAAAACTGTTTAAACATGTAATGTTTCTACTCTTTCACAATTAATTTATTGAATAAATAGGAGCAGTAACAACGAATTATCATAATATAATGTGGATTAACTAAAAGTTTCAATGTAAGTATCAAGTAATTGAGATTTCGATAATTTTCAATTATTTTTCCTTTAAACCTTGCTCTAGCTTATTTTTTATTTTTATAGGCATTTGGCGTTCAACTTCTTTTATAGCTTCAAATATTGCCGAGTAAAAAGCTTTTACATTGGCATTACCATGACTTTTAATCACAATACCGCGCAATCCTATCAAACTTGCACCGTTATACTGGTCGGGGTTCAAGGGTTTAAAGAGCTTTTTTAATGAGGAAGAGAGTATTCGTCCCAGAAATCGTGCAAATAAGTGTTGTGAAAAAACATATTTAAGCTTTTCATAAACTAGTTTTGCAACACCTTCACATGTTTTTAATGCAACATTTCCTACAAAACCATCACAAACAATTACATCTGCTTTATTGGTAAAGATATCATTACCTTCAATAAAACCTACATAATTGATTGATTCATTTTCAATTAACTTTGTAGCAGCCATTTTAATATGGTCACTACCCTTTATGTCTTCTTCACCCATATTTAATAAAGCAACTCGTGGTTTATTTATACTTTCAACTTCTTCAGCCATGACTGAACCCATCACACCGAATTGGTACAGAATTGTCGAGTCACAAAATACATTAGCCCCTAAATCAAGCATAAATACATGTTTCATTTCATCATGGGTTGGTAATGATGATATTAATGCAGGACGTTCAACACCAGGCAACGTTTTTAATACATAATGAGCAGTAGCAAATAATGCTCCAGTATTACCAGCACTTACACAAGCTTGTGCTTTACCTTCTTTGACAAGATCTAATGCTTTTCTCATCGATGAATTTTTTTTACTTCGAAGTGCTGAACTTGGCTTTTCGTCCATAGTTACAACTTCTGTTGTTGCAAAGATAGATAGTTGTGGATGTGATAATAATTGCTTTTCTACTAATATTTCACGGATAAGAATTTCGTCACCACAAAGTATAAGGTGCAACTGTGATGATTTTTGAACAGCTAAAATAGCTGCGGGGATCGTTACAAGGGGGCCTTGATCGCCCCCCATAACATCTAACGCAATGGTTAGATCATTCAAAATATTTTCTACCAAGTAAAAGCTTATTTAGCGATTACTTTAACACCTTTATAGAAGCCATCTGCTGTAACGTGATGACGACGGTGTGTTTCACCAGATACTGGATCTACTGATAAATTTTCTGCTGTTAAAGCATCATGTGAACGGCGCATGCCACGTCTTGAACGAGACTTCTTGCTCTTTTGAACTGCCATTTCTGAACTCCTAAATCAATTTTTAACTCAAATGAGTTACTTAAGTTTTTTTAATACATCAAATGGATTAGGTTTTTCATGCTCTACAGGCAATTCCCCCCAAACACTATCAGATGGTGACTGACAGTCTTTGAGTTCATGCCTTGGTATTAATGGAATTACGAGTAATAACTCTTCTTCCACTAACTCACGCAAGTTAACTTCACCATTTTCATCTAATTCTATTGCGTCATAATATGACGGCAAATTTTCAGCGGCTTCTTCATCTTTTACTGGACTAAAAACAAAGTCTACTAAAAGTTTATGCTCAAATGCTTCAGTACACCGCTGACATGTCAAAACAATACCTGCCGACCCCTTTGCTGATATAAATACCAAACCAAGTTCATCCACACCGAAATTTATTTTAACATGCACATGCTCACTACAGCTTTCACAAGCAGCAAGCAATCTATTCATTTCCGAAGATTCAAATATCCCTTCACACTCCAGACTTCGCTGTGCGCTTCTATAAGGATCTATTGTAATCGGAAGCTTAAGATTCTGCATAAGGCGCGCATAATAAAGCCGTTAGAGCCTGCTGTCAAAAGAAAAATAACTAATTTTGTTTAAATTTTCAATATAGCCCTCATATTAGCAGAATCTGATTAATTTTTGTGTGATATTTACCTTATGAAAACCCAATCAATTGTTTTAGCTTCAACTTCCCCTTTTAGGAAAAGCCTGCTCGAAAAACTAAATATTAGTTTTGAATGTGCTAAACCTAATACAGATGAAACCTCACTTGAGAATGAATCTCCTCAAGCACTTGTTGAGCGCCTAGCTATTGATAAAGCAATGGCTGTTGCAATTAATTACCCTTCAAGTTTAATTATAGGCTCTGATCAAGTTGCAGTTTGTGATGATGAAATACTTGGTAAGCCCCATACATTTGAGAACGCAGTAATGCAACTAACTAAATTTAGTGGAAAATGTGTCACTTTTTATACTGGTTTATGTGTATTTAATAGTGAAACTGAATTAGTAGAATCACTTGTTGAACCTTTTCATGTTCATTTTAAAGAGCTTAGTCAAATAGAAATAGAAAACTACATTAACCAAGAGAAACCTTTAAACTGTGCAGGAAGTTTCAAAAGTGAAGGGTTAGGTATCTGTTTATTTAAAAAACTAGAAGGTGATGACCCAAATACGTTAATTGGTCTACCTTTGATAAAATTAGTACATTTATTTAAAGAGCAAGGTTTTGATGTTCTCGCTAATCAGAAATAAAATAGCTATAAGATAAAACGACCTTTTGTAATTTAGAAAAGGTCGTAAATATATCAAGCTATATAACTTGATATATTAATTTTTAAACTAATGATTGGTTTATTTCTTGTAAAACTTGATGGGGATCATCTGATTTAGTTATTGGACGACCGATGACTAAATAATCAACTCCGACCTCCATAGCTTCTTTAGGAGTCATTACTCGCTTTTGATCATCAACACTAGCTCCTGCGGGACGAATTCCGGGAGTTATCAGCTTAAAGTCTTGTCCTAAGTTCTGTTTTAAAGATTTTGCCTCTTGAGCCGAGCATACAACACCATCCAGACCAGCTTTTTTCGTTAAATGAGCTAAGTGATTCACTTGTTCTGCGGGTGATTTAGTTATACCTAAACCTTTTAAGTCATCTTCTCCCATACTGGTTAGTACGGTTACTGCAATTAATAAAGGTGCTTTATCACCATAGTCTGATAAAGATTCTTTAGCTTTTTCCATCATTTTTAAACCACCAGAAGCATGAACATTAACCATCCATACACCTAGTTCTGCTGCTGCGGCGACCGCTTTAGCAACAGTATTTGGGATATCATGAAATTTTAAATCAAGAAAAACGTCAAACCCTTTATCGACAAGTTGTTTTACAAAGTCTGGGCCAAAATATGTAAACATTTCTTTGCCTACTTTTAGTCGACAATCACTCGGTTGAATTTTATCAACAAAAGCAAATGCATCAACTTGGTTATCAAAATCTAATGCTACAACTACTTTTGGATCATTCATTTTTTTTCCTCTATTTATAAAACTAATTATTTATTTCAGTCGATATTAAATTTTAAATCAGAGAAAGCACGGAGCTGAGGGTAGTCAGTGGTACTTTTGACAAAGAAATAGCTTTCTCTGATGACAAGGTTAATTTCTACTCACCTTCTAACCCACGAACGGGTTTGAGTTGTTCCCAATCATGACATGAAGGACATGACCAATAATGTGTACTACTACTAAAACCACAATTACAGCAACTGTATCGTTGTTTAACGCTTAAATATGAAGAAATAAGTTCCTTGATCATATCTAAGTTTTCATTTTCCTGTTGAGAGCCCTGCTCATTCATTTGCATCTTTATAAAGTGCTTAAAACCGCGAATAGTTGGTCGTCTTTTAAGAGCTGATAACATAAAGTCTTGCGCTTTGCTAAGCCCATGCTTACTTTCAACAAATGCTAAATATTTAATTAACGCACTGCTTCCGCCTGTTTCATCGTAAACTTTTTTAATAAACTGGTAAAACTCATTGTCTGCATCAAGTTTTTGATAACACTGTTGCATTTGATCAATAACATCGGGGAAAAAGTCCTTGTCTTGGCTATAAATATCCTTATAACACTGACAAGCTTCATTATATTGTTGATGATTTTCATATATTTTTGCCATTAACCAATTGGCTCGGCAAGAGTTAGGATCGTACTTTAATGCATTTTCTAATAATTCTAAAACTTCAATGAACTCATCTTTCTCTAGAGCCAGTGTTGCTAATTCACAATAAAAATTTGCTAAGGTATGTAATAACTTTTTATCATTTGTTTTAATAATAGATTTTTTTAAATCAAGTCCATGTTGCCAATCTTTTGTTGATTGATATATTTGTAATAAATAGCTTAGAGATTTTAAACCAAAGTCTTTAGATTTAAGCAACTTATGAAACATCGCTTCTGCGCGATCATATAAACCAGCACTGAGAAAATCTTTCCCTAATTCGAAAGCTGCTTGTTGTTTAGCCTTGGTCGGAAGGTGTTTTTGTCTAACAAGGTGCTCATGCACTTTTAACGCTCTGTCTAACTCACCTCTTTTACGAAATAAATTAGCCATGGCAAAATGAGCTTCAACGGTATCATCTTCAACTTTTAACGTTTCTAATAAAAATTCAATCGCTTTGTCTTGTTGATTTGATAATAAATAGTTTAGACCTGTGGAATATTTTATAGATAAATCTTGTTTTGCCGAGTGATCATTTTGTTTTACACTATTTCTTCCCATAAACCAGCCATAGCCCATAGCTACTGGTAACAACAAAAACAACAATGAAAACATAGACATAAAAAATTAACAACCTAATTATTTATACATTTTTTTTCGGTTTAACAGCACGTATTAATTTCCACAATAATGAGAAAGCTATTCCGAAGAAAAAACCAATAATAGTAAATAAACTGACCGCTGCAGCGACAGTTAATTCAGTGCGTGCAATAAGGTAATTTAGAGTGAGCATTTGATTATTTTGACTGCCAAAAATAAATGCAACAACAAGTAAGGCAATCATTAATATCAAGGTAATGTAAATTTTCAAAGATATTATCCTTCATCTTGATGATATAAACAAAAAAAAGGCATGCTATTGCATGCCGTTTTTAATGTAATTGATCATTACGCTATAGAAAGATTAACTCTTTCACGTAATTCTTTGCCGGGTTTAAAATGAGGAACATAT
>JAGSHH010000143.1 GCA_023954655.1 Colwelliaceae bacterium | reverse complement strand
TTAAGCATTGTTTGATGTGCTTGTTCATTAGATTGATGAGAGAATATAAGGTAATCACGTACTGCAGGATTTATCTTAACGGCAACTAAAGCAGCACTAGTAACTATAAAGCCATCAATCAATGTCGGCACACCTTTAGCGGCAGCGCCTAGAATAGCACCCACCATTTGCACTATTTCAAATCCTGCCAACTCTTTTAATAAATATTCAGGTGATGCATTTGCTTTATTTTGATCTATTCGCTGAATCGATTTTTCTATTAACTGCTTCTTCAACAGGAATTGCTCTTCGTTAATACCGGTTCCTTTACCGACAAATTTTTCTGTCCGCTCATCAGATAATGCTGATAAAATAGCTGAAGCTGAGCTTGTATTGCCAATACCCATTTCGCCCAAAAGTAATGTATTACAACCATTATTAATTGTTTCTTCAGCAATTTTTTGACCAAAAGCAAGCCCTTGTTCAACTTTCTGAGAAGTCATTGCGCTTGCAGTAGAAATATCACCAATGCCATTGCCTAAGCGTTGTTCGATAAAGTTAGAATTCAGTGCTTTCTCAACATCAGAAAGCGGTGTGATAATACCGGTATCTACCACTTTCATTTCAATATCATTCGTTTTACAAAAACAATTTATTGCTGCTCCACCGGTTAAAAAATTTAGTACCATTTGGCGAGTAACCTCGCTAGGCGCAATACTAATACCATGTTTGGCAATATGATGATCTCCTGCAAAGACAATCATTGTTGGCTGTTTAATTTTAATATTTAAAACAACTTGTTTTTTTTGCTGACTTTGTAATAGCGCTAGTTGCAGAGCAAGTTGTTCTAACTGTCCTAATGATCCTAATGGCTTTGTCTTATTATTAATAAGCTCAGTTATTTCAGGAATAAATCTTTTATCTAACGTTTTAATCGAAAACACGGTTACATCCTGCGCATAATAAATAAGAAAAAGACGCTGCCTATCACAGAAGTGATTACGCCAATAGGGATTTCTTGACCAGGCACAATAGTACGAGCAACAACATCAACCCAAACTAAAAAACAGCCACCCACCAACCCTGAACTTAAGAGTAATTTTGCCGTAGTCAATCCAAAAAATGGCCGAACAATGTGAGGGATCATCAAACCGACAAAACCGATGCCACCACAATAAGAGACAATTACCGCCGTCATTGCGGCACAAACAATCAATGCAAATATACGTAACTTATCAACATTAATTCCTAACGTTCTTGCACTTTCATCACTTAATAACAAAGCATCTAATTGCCTTGCAAAAACTAATGCTAGAATACTACAACTTATGACTACCGGAATTACCCAAGATAGCGAAAAGTAATCTGCACGAGCTAAAGACCCCATCATCCAAAAAATGACACGATTACTGGCAAAAGCTTCACCGAAATAAAGAATAAAACTCGTAAATGCACTGAGCAAAAAAGACACTGCCACACCAGCCAATAATAAGTGTTCAACTCTTCGCCAGTTATTACCCATCAAAACCATAACTACTATCGAAACTGCGCAAAGTGCACCTAAAAATGCAGCTAATGGTAGAGAAATAGCTTGTAAGTGTTCAGGTAGTAAACCTGATAATGTTGCACCTAAACCTGCACCGGCTACGATACCGAATAAATAAGGATCCGCTAATGGATTTCGTGTGACATTTTGCATTAATGCGCCAGCTGCTGCTAAAGCAAAACCAGCTAAAAACCCCATTAAAACCCGAGGGAATCGAATATCCCATAATATAGTTTGATAAATAGGTCTTTGACATTCATCTGTTATACATTGCCATACACTCTGATAACCAAGTTCTGCTGTTCCAAAGCCCATGGATAAAACCAATGACAAACAAACGAGTATGATTAAAAGACCAATTTTAGTTAGCGGCTTACTACGAATAACCCTATGACTAATCATTGTTGGCTCCCGCATAAGTAACTCTTATAGTGTTGGATAATGGATTTTTATCTACCAAGCAATCTATATGGAATATGTCTTTAATTATCTCTTCATTTAATACTTTATTTGTCTCATCAAAAGCTCTAACTTCACCTTCAGAAAGTAAAAGTAAATGATCACAATATTGCGCTGCTAAATTTAAATCATGAATAGTCATGATTAATGTTAAGCCAAGCTTTTTCACTATCGATAATATTTGATGTTGATAAAAGATATCTAAATGATTAGTCGGCTCATCCATAATCAGTATTTCTGGACGTTGAACGATTGCTCTTGCAATTAGGCATCGCTGCTGTTCTCCACCCGATAACGTATTAAATACTTGATATTTATGAGTGAGTAAGTCGACTTCAGACAGCGCTTTATCAATCAATTTTTTGTCTGTAGATGTATTGCTCTCAAAAAACGCTTTATGAGGTATTAGACCCATTTGAACAATATCAAAAACGGTTAAATTAAAAGCGGCTTCATGTTGCTGACCTACAACAGCAATTTTTTTGGCAATCTCTTTTCTATCAAAGAGATTCAGTGGCATTTCAGACAAATACACTTTACCTGAAGTAAGCTGATTTTCTTGATAAAGGCATTTCAATAATGAGGTTTTTCCTGCACCGTTTGGTCCAACGATACCTACGGTTTCACCTTTAAGTGCAGCAAAGCTCACATCATTAATAATCACTTTATTATTGATGTGCCAAGAAACGTTTTCAGCTTGTAAATGAATGATTGTCATAACTACCACAATGTAAAAATAGTGTGGTAAGAGAAAGGATATTTTGATCAACCAAAAATGGAAAAACAAAAACTACCTACCATGTTACCCGCACAGTTTATATGTATAATTTCATGGCAGGTCTCCTGACTTATAGAGATAACCCAAATTTAACCTTCCCAGCAATATAATAGCCAGTGGTTATAAAATTCAGCTCTACTTACAGTTGCGGGAACAGTTGTGGACTAATACTACTATCTTTAAATAGTTGGTATGCACCACATTCCCTTTTAAGTTTTTTTACTTGTTCCAATAGGTACAAGTAAACAAACACCATAAAATTTGCGCTACTTTACCATAGCTAAATAACTTTAACTAGCGTTTAGCTATATAGACGTCTAAATGAATCATATAAATAAAAAAACCTTATTCAATAAGGCCTTTTTATTAATTAAACTGTGAACTTGATGTTATAGGGTTAATCCTAATTTATCTAATGCATCATTAAGATGAACCAATGCCTCTTCACTTGGCCCAGGGTAATCACCCGCTATAGCTACATTTCCAATGTAACCTAGATCTTTAGTACCTTCAGGACTACAAAAAAAGGCAGCAAGCACTAGCTTTCTTAATTTTGAAAAAGCATGAGCTGCATTTTTAAACTCTTCTGCTAACTCTTCCTTTCGATAAGCAATATCATCAATAATTTCTAACTGCTGCTCTTCTTTTAGTTGAATAAATAAAGAATCACCCCTTATTTTGGCTTCATCATCAAGCCACTTCAAGAGAGATAAAATTGTTAAACGATCTCTTTGTTGCCTTTCATAAGGAGCGCTTACCCATTCATCAATAACATCAGGCACTTTTACTTCTGATGCTGAAGGCGTATCACCTTCTCGTGGTACTAAAATATCGGCAATAATTGCTACTAAAGTTAATTGCTCAACAGTTAACGTTTTCTTCCAAGGTGATTTAAGTGGAATAATTAAATTTGGATCTTTTCCGTAACCCTTAGCAGATATTGGGCTGAGACTTAATTGTGTCCAATGTCCTTTTATGCTTGGCGTCAATACATCTACTTTGCTAGTACCATCACATCCACTAACTCCTGGTATTAAAGCACTTGCTGATAATATGCCAAGCCATTTTAATGATTCACGACGTGTTAATGTACTTTGGTAGGGAGGTGGGTTAGCTACTTTAATATTTTTCATTATAGAGCTCCTTTTGCAGATAAAGGTGCTAATTTTAACTCGGTTGAAGAATTTAGCTGCTCAGCTAGCCAAGAGGCATTTCTCATCGCTAAGGTCATAATAGTTAACGTACAGTTTTTATGAGGATTTGAGGCAAAGACCCCTGCATCCATAACAAATACGTTAGGACAATCCCATGTTTGACCATATTGATTTGTCACAGAATCTTTTGAAGATTCACCCATACGTGTTGATCCTACTTCATGAATAATCTGGCCACCTTTTAAAATAGCTTTTTCAGCACTAGGTAAAGGCTTAGTAAACACGGCTCCCATAGTTTCTAAGATTTCTTTAGCCGTTTTCAAACCATGTTCAACTTGTTTTAATTCATGATCTGCCCATTTCCAATGAAATTTTGCGACAGGTATTCCCCACTTATCTGTGACTTGCTCGTCAATTTCCATATAACAGTGTTCATTCGGTAACATTTCTCCACGAAGAGATAAGTAAACACCCGCTCCATAATAACTTTTAGCTTGGGCTTTTAAATCCTTTCCATAACCTTGTAAATCACCACTCACTCCAGAACCTGGTTCTCGAAAACCACTACTAATTTCAAAGTGGTAACCTCGTGGAAAATCTAACTCTCCTTTTTCATGTTGTTTATGGCCCCACCATGGAATAAATAAATGATTAGCAGTGTGACCATCTTCATTATAAATAGGCCGATTTTCTAAAGCTGGAATATGTGCGCCTAAGCCTGTACCTGTTGAATCCATAATGTTACGACCGACTTGACCACTAGAGTTAGCTAGCCCATCAGGGTGATGTTCGCTTTTAGAATTTAATAATACCCTTGCTGATTCACATGCACTTGCCGCTAATATGATGACTTTTGCAGACAATTTAATATCAGAGCTAGATTTTTTATCAACATAGGTCACCCCAGTAACTTTACCGCTTTTATCAACACCAATTGATTTCACCATTGCGTCCGTAATAACTTTTAAATTACCTGTCGCTTTTGCCATTGGTATTAATGAGGTTGTTGTTTGAAATGCTGCTCCAATTGAGCAACCATGTCCACAAGGTGTTGCGTAAAAGCATGCCTGACGATCATCTTTTGGTCGAGTTAATACTGCTCGGTGCATTGGCGCAGTTGGGATACCTAATTTTTTTGCTGCTGCAGAAACCAGTAATTCTGGCACTCGCGCTTTCGGAGGGGGTTGTAAAATACCCTCTGCAGAATCAGGCATATCATCTAGCCCAGTATTAGTACCACAAACGCCTACTAACTCTTCTGTTTTATCATACCAAGGCGCAATATCTTTATATTCGAATGGCCAATCTGCGCCTAAACCATCACGAGTTTTCCCTTTGAAATCATGCACACTAAATCTTAATGAATAGCGTCCCCAATGATTTGTCCTCCCACCCAACATACGAGCTCGCCACCACATAAAATCAGAATCATCGCCTGTAGTATAAGGTTCATCGGGTACAGTCCAACCTCCATCAACGGTTGCGTCATAAAAACCAAAGTCTTTATCTACATTGCCAGATCCCATCAACGGAGCCTGACCTTTGGTTTTAAACATTGGTGTTTCTGTTTTCGGGTCATAGTCACGACCCGCTTCCAGCATCAGTACTTTGTGTCCGGCTTTTGTCAATGTATACGCTGCCATAGCACCACCAGCACCTGAGCCGACAACTACTACCTCATAGTCAAAATCTTTCATTATATTTCCTGCTTTGATATTCATTGGGTCTAACGCCCACTTTTATCTATATTTTATAGTGTTTTAATTTTTATATTTTTAAAGGAAACTTTATCACCATGATCTTGCAAACCAATATGCCCCAAATTTGACATTGCAAAACCTTGCCAGTCTTTAAACTTGCTATTCTTTAATAGCTCTTGCCAGTGTTCACTACCAATAACAATATCAGTTGTTATTTCACTATTTTGCCAAACTTTTAGGTGTTTATTGTCGAGTAGGATTCTGACTTGATTCCAAAGTCCTGCAGGTCTATGCGATTCAGATGGTGAAGCAACCATGTCGTAAATAGAGCCTGAAAGATGAGAGGCAACTTTATTGTCTGCATGGCGTTTGTTATCTAGGATTTGTATTTCAACAGCATGAGAATATATTTGTTTACCCAACTCATCTGCCAGAATAAAAATACCACTATTACCTGCCATTGATATTTTCCATTCTAATTTCAGGTCAAAATTTTGATAAATTTCTTTTGTGAGTATATCTCCACCACCTCGACCACTAAGTTCCATAGTGCCATTTTTAACCTGCCATTTATCACTTATGTCATGCTTTTTAAAATTACGCCATTTTGACATATCTTGGCCGTTGAATAGCAATCTCCAACCTTGTGAAATTTCTTCATCTGTTAGATGGTTATCTTGTGCAACAGAAAAAAAAGAACTTATAAATATTACAAAAAATGTAGCTGATTTAAATAACATATTTCCATGAACTATTTTTATTATTGTCATAAATTCTCTTTATTTAGTGAAACTAACGTAAAGTTAAAAATTATAAGTTTTTTAATATCTTATCCAACCCTTTCTTCGACGTTTCTACTGCTTGTAACGGTGTTAAGCCGTTTGGATACTCTTCTTGTTCGACGACTAGCCATAACGTACCACCTACAGCAATATTCGCCTTAGTCAAATTTAACCAATCAATTGTATCTTGCCCAATAAGAGGTAATTTTCCTTCAGTACCTTCAGGTAATTTTACTTTATAATGGGTTGTTAATGTTCTACCTGGGTATTTTTCAACATAAGCAATAGGATCTTTTCCGGCATAAGTTGTCCAACCAACATCTTGCTGAAGAACAACATTTTCTGGGGTATTTTCAGCAATGTAATCCCAATACGTAGAATTCTGAAAACGATCAAATTCATGATCATGGTTATGAAACCCTGTTTTCAGACCCAAAGGTGCTAATTTTTTTGATAATTTATTAAGTAAAAGAACAACTTCTTTCACTCCTTCAGGGTGCCAAGCACGCTCATCCCAGCCAACAATAAGCATTTCAACACCTAATGTTTGATAAAACTTAACTGTGTTGTCAAAGTTATTATCATTCAATTGTTCAAAAGAAACATGAGCACCACTTCCTTTTAAAGATAGCGAGTCCAAAACGTTTCTTATTGCTTTAGCATCACCAGAAAATTTACCGAATTCGTTTGCAAATTCAACCCCTGCAAACCCCATTTCAGCTAATTGTTTTAACGTTCCCTCAAAGTCAGCTTTCACTTCATCTTTGACCGACCAAAGTTGTACACTTAGTTGTGGTGATATCATAGACTTACCCTGATTATTGTTAGCACAACCTATTGATGCAATAAAAATGCTTGTGAGTATTATTTTAGAAAATATGCTTTTTAGTAATTTCATTATTTTTCTCTTAAAAATTTATAAATAATTTTTGTCATTTTTTTATAGTATTAAATTCGTTTTGCTTTCATTTCTTTTACAGCATAATCAACTGCCCTCACGGTAAGCGCCATAAAAGTTAATGAAGGGTTTACAACCGCTGATGAGCAAAAACTTGAGCCATCAGTAACAAATAGATTGGGAATATCATGCGTTTGGTTATAAGCATTTAATACAGAATCGGCTGGGTCTCTCCCCATTCTTGCAGTTCCGACTTCATGAATAGCTAAACCTGGCGCATTTTTATGGATTACTGTGTAACTACTTACATCCTTTACACCTGCTTTTATCAGCATATCTTTTGCAGTTGATGCAGCATCTTCCATCATCAATATTTCATTATCAGACCACTGACAATTAATGTGTAATTGTGGAATACCCCATTTGTCTTTTTTACTCTGATGTAAAGACACTTCATTCTCGAAACGAGGTAACATTTCACCTTGTGCATGTAATCCAAAGAACCAATCACCAGCTTGCGTGAGTTGCTGTTTAAAATCAGCACCTATGCCATCTCCCATGCGAGCACCCTGCCAATTACTCCTGCCTGCTCCTCCTGCTAAGGCATAACCACGTTTATAGTTTTTCTTATAACGTGATGGCTCAAATTGAAAGTTTGGCATATAAGTGCCTGTAGGACGACGGCCTGAATAAAACTCATCTTCATAACCTTCAATTCTTCCGCTAGCGCCAGCAGCATAAACATGGTCCATTAAGTAATGCCCTAAAACACCTGAACTATTAGCTATGCCATTAGGAAACTTCTTCGACTTCGAGTTAAGCATGATTTGCGTAGAACCTAAGGTAGATGCACACAAAAATACTACTTTGGCATAATATTCTCGAGTGGTTAGGTTGTCGTTATCAATAACTCTTACGCCTTTAACGCGATTAGTTTTTTCATCATAAATCAAACTATGGACAACACTATTAGGCGCAATATGTAAATTACCCGTTTTTGCTGCAGCAGGTAATGTTGAGCTTTGCGTAGAAAAATAAGCACCAAATGAACAACCTTTTTGACATTCATTTCTAGCCTGACATTGCACTCGTCCTTGAGACAAATGCAATTCTGTTGGTTGAGTTAAATGCGCTGTTCGCCCCATAACAAGCGGACGTTCAGGAAATAACTTAGCAAACTTCCCTTTTAAATCAAGTTCAGGTTTCGTCCATTCAAATGGGGGTAAAAATTCACTATTTGGCAGTTGAGGGAGGTCATCATAATTACCACTAATACCAGCGTGTTTTTCTACATGGCTATACCAAGGAGCAAGATCTTTATATCGAAGAGGCCAATCATTACCAATACCGTCTGCTTTATTAGCATTAAATTCATAATCACTAAAACGATATGACTGACGATGCCAGAGTAGTGATTTTCCACCTAGCTGATTTGCTCTTATCCAAGTGAAATCAGTACCTTTTTCTGTGGAATAAGGTAGGTCTTTATCATTACCAAAAAAATGTTTTGTCGCATCGTGGAAGGCATAACATTTCTTTTGAACACTATATTTTTCTTCAACGAGTAAGTTATCAACCTTCATTCGGTTAGCAAATTCCCACGGGCCTTTGCTTTCACCAACA
>JAGSHH010000165.1 GCA_023954655.1 Colwelliaceae bacterium | reverse complement strand
TCGCTCCACAAAGTCGCTTCACCGCCCAGGATGTTTGCTTCAAATTCAGGTAGTAAATTAGGCAAAAGTTTTACTGTAGAAAAATCAAATTCGTTTAACTGTTTTCCTTGAATATCATAATGTGTATTACCGATAAGCATTCGACCAGAAAGCACTGACGGGTCAGATAGATCAAACTCTCCACGAGTAGGTCCCATCCAACTATCTATCATGAAATTTATTTGCTGTTGATTAAGCGCCAAATGGCGATCTAATCGAACTTTTTTATAATGATTGTTATTTAACTTAACATAGGCATGAATAAGGTACTTATTACGTTCTATCAGCACCAAAGTGCCTTTTACTGCACTTCCTTTTAGCCTTGGCATCATAAATTGCCAAGCTGATAAATTATCTTCTTCTGTCAGTTCAACAACGTTATTCACTTTTGTAGCTAAAGGATCATTTCTATAGTGATATGCCGTTCTTTGTGGTTGATCAATATAAAAACCCGTAGAAAGTAATCCTTGATAATTATCCGCCGCTATTTTGCTTAAAGACTCCATGCCTCTCCACGACTGCACCATAATATTTTTAGGTAAATCTGGATGGTAAATTTCATCCCAACCCATCATTTTTCGTTGATGTTTAGTTAATATAAGTTGTACTTTTTCATTAAAATTCACCTGCAAAGCATGACTATCTTTCAAGTTATTCTCTAACATATATTGTTGAATTTTTTCACTGTTTTCCCATTGAGTAGGATTTACCTCATCACCACCAATATGCATGTATTCATCAGGAAAAAGTGTCGTAAGCTCAGCAACTAATTTATCAATAAACATGTAAACATCAGGGTTACTTGGGTCGAGTAATGGTTCAAAAACTCCCCACGAGTCTTCCATTAGGTACTGCTCATTAACACTTTTTTGTTCAGTAATTAATTCCGGATAAGCTACTGCAATGGCTGAAGCATGACCAGGAACATCAAACTCTGGTACCACACGAATTCCCAAAAGATTTGCGTATTCAACAACTTCGCTAATTTCTTGCTGAGTATAATACTGACCATCTGCAGCTTGTTGGTGTAATTTAGGATATGATTTAGATTCAAATCGCCACCCTTGATCATCGGTTAGATGCCAATGAAAAACATTTAACTTCGCCGCTGACATTCCATCAATTTGCCGTTTTATCGCTTCAACTGAAATGAAATGCCTAACACTATCTATCATTAATCCACGCCAAGGAAAACGTGGAAAATCATTAATCAATATTTGAGGTAATGTAATAATATTTTTTGATGTATGTGATGAAATCAATTGTTTTAATGTGGCAACTCCTTGCATTGCACCAAAGTCATTTTCAGCAACAACTTCAATACCATGTTCATTAATTTTCAATTGATAGCTTTCGTCTTGCTTAAGTCTAGGGAGTAAAAAGTTTGTAGTTTTTCGCTGATTAACAACAATATTAATAATACTCATTGTTGCTTCTTTTAAAAAAGGATCACTAACTATTTGTCGATCATTTCGTTCTAATAACTCAGAGAGTTGTTGCTGAATAAACTGATGACGCTCGTGACTCATACCTTGAATCACTAACATAACTTTATTTGTTAATAAATGCTTACCAACCATAGATTCCACGGATTGTGGATAAGGCATCAGAGAGAGAACATTGGTCTCAGAAACAGAAAAAAATGATAAAAAACTTAATGAAAGACCTAAACAAAAACTGATAATTTTTTTCATAATACCCACAAAATAAAATGTAATTTATATATTCAACCAATAGTTTTGGCGAAATAGTGCACTATCAAAGACAATAAAAAGCTAAATCATTAACTGCTAAGTAGATTCCATTTCAGCTCTTTCTGCATTCAACTTATCTAACGCTTGTTGCTCATTCAAAGTCGACTTAGGAGTTAATAATGTAACTACTACACCAGCTAGAACACCACTAACAAAAGCAGGTATCACAGGGTTCCCCCAGTAATCACTCCATGGCTGATTTAAACTCACTGTTAATGCTGTAACCATTGCAGTCAATAAACTTGCAATAACACCTTGCCAATTATATCGAGGCCAAAAGCGTCCCAATAAAGCACTCACACACATACCAGAGATAAGAATAGCAATCATCTTGGTAATATATGAAATAATATCGTTTGAAAGCAATGCGAACGACAAGGCAATACCAATAGTTAAAACTAAGCTCACTCTTGATATTTGAACCACTTTTTCAGGGCTTGGCATTTTTCCCATGATAAGGCGATATAAATCCCTTAGGACAACACTTACACCAGCAATTGCATCAGAGCTTGCGCTAGATAATGTTGCAGAGATCCCCGCAATAATAATAAAAACCCCTAATGCTAATGGCATAACATTTAAGGCAATATGAGGAAAAGCATAAGACGCATTATCTAAACCTTTTGTCATTGCATATGCGCACATACCAATAACCGCAGGAATGATAGAGAACCCTAAATACAATATCCCTGAATAAATGAAAGATTGCCTAATAGATTTAATATTGTTACCTGAATAAATACGTTGTCGAAACGATGGGGTGGCTAAAATCCCTACTAAAACTGCTAATGAAAGTGATATCGCAGGTAAAGTTCCTATTTTATCTAATGCAAACCAAGAGACATTTTCTTGGGGTTGAGCATCTAACATTGCTTGCCAACCGCCAACGTGCTCAACTGAAAAGTAAGCCATTGAAATAAAACCTGCAAACAATATTAACGCTTGAATAGAATCAGTCCAAACAACAGCCGTATACCCCCCAATCACAACATAAATAGTAAAACTTATCGCGATTAAAAACTTGGCAGTACTAATATCAATACCGGTTAGCCATGATAGATACATACCTCCGCCAATGATATGAGCACCTAACCAACCAATACTTGCTACATATGTCACCACAGCAATTATATTTTTAATTAGTGGTTCGGCACCTACATAAAAAGCTATTTCTTCACTCATGGTCATAAAATTATATTGACGAACGGGAGCGTATAACCAAGCCAGTAATAATATTCCCAAAGCACCACCAATTCCAAATAGTGAGCCACCCCAACCATTTTGATAGGCAAAACCAACCGCGCCCATTGATGAGCCAGTACCTACCATTGTTGCTACAGTGGTACCTAAGGTAAGAAGTAAAGGTAAACTCCTTCCACCTAATAAAAAGTCTTCTCCTGAGTTATGCTTGCGGGAAACAAACCAGCTGATTCCAATCATAACTAAGGTATAAATAATAAAGGCAATGATGAAAGTACTTTCCATTTTGCTATCCTATGTAAATCAAATTTTTACGGTGCTTTGTAACAAGTCACATCAACTTCTACTTTTACATCAACCACTAAATCAGCAACTGCACAAATTCGCGCAGGGGGATGAGCACCAAACACTTCTTTAAATACTTTATTAAATGATTGAAAATAACGTGCATCCGTTAGTATTACTTTTACATGTACAACGTCAGCTAAACCATAACCGGCATCAGTCATAATTTTTATGCAGTTATCAATTGCTAAGCGTGATTGCTCCACTACGCCACCTTCAACTACTTCTCCATCAGTCATGGGGGTTTGTCCAGACACATAAAGCCAACCTCCAGCTTCTACCGCACTTGAAAAAGGCAAATGCTGTCCGCCAGTACCTACTCCGCCATCTGCACCAAAACGTTTAATTGTCATTTATCTCTACCTCTATTAATTCGTTAAAATCATTTAACATTGAGCACAATTATCATTATCTGTGCTTTAAAAATTGTCCGGCTCTAGAGTGAACGTTGGTCATCACTCCTTCCTTTTCTTTGTAAGTTAATTGTCCACTTACCCATAAATACTTTATACCGGTTGAGCATTCAAACGGTTGACTAAAAGTGGCATTATCTTTAATCGTCTTGGCATCAAACAACACCAAGTCAGCAAAGTATCCTTCGCGAATAAAGCCACGTTGTTCCAATTCGAAATTAGTCGCTGTTAGTCCTGTCATTTTATGGATCGCTTGCTCTAACGATAATAATTTTCTATCGCGAGTAAAGTGACTTAATACCCTTGAAAAAGATCCCCACAAGCGAGGATGTGGATGTGGATCGCAAGGCAAGCCATCTGAACCAATCATGCTCATAGGAAATTGAATAAAATTTTCAACATCTTTCTCATTCATACCATGATAAACAGCCCCAGCAGGCATTAACCTTTTAGCCGCTTCCATCAATGAAATTTGCCAAGTATCTGCAATCACCGCTAACGTTTTACCTGCCATTGATGGTTCTTTATCTGACCATGTAATAAATATTTCAAAATCATCTGTTACTTGGTTTAAATCTAACGTACTTGAGCTGGCATGATACGGGTAACAATCGCAAGCAATAGGTTGTGATTTTTGAGCATTTTCAACAAAAGAAATTACTTCTTTAGAGCGCCCCCAGTTTTGCTTTCCAGCGCACTTTAAGTGTGAAATCACTACTGGTGAATCTACTGTTTTACCTAATGAAAAAGCTTCATCTAACGCATCGACAATACCATCAAATTCTGTTCGTAAATGCGTGGTATAAATTGCACCAAACGATTTTAGCTCTTTTGCTAAACATTCAACTTCTTCACTGGGTGCTGCTTTGGCATTTTTATATGCGAGTCCTGTACTAAAGCCTTTTGCACCTTGCTCTAATGCTGAAATTAATAAGCTAGTCATTTGTTTAATTTCATTAGTAGAAGCTGGTTTTGATAAATCTTGCATCACTTGAGCGCGTAAAGCGGTATGTCCAACTAAAGCCACAACATTTACATTAGGTTTATTCTGCGAAAGTTGTTCTATATAGTCATTTAACTGAGCAAACTGAAATTCAGCTTTTTTGCCTAATAAATTAATCGGATCTGGCGGCGGAGCATCTAATTGATATGGACTAGCACTAATACCACAATTACCAACCACAACGGTTGTAACACCTTGGCTTACTTTTGCCAGCATATCAGGATTACGTATCACCTCTAAATCATCATGAGTGTGTACATCAATAAAACCCGGCGCTAAAACCAAACCATGGCCATCAATAATCTCTTTGGCAGAGCAATGCTCTAAATTTCCTATTGCTAAGATTTGATTATGGAGAATACCAACATCTTGTTTAATTCCTTTATTACCAGAACCATCAATGACTAAAGCTTGTCTAATTAACGTATCAAATACCTCTGTACTCATCGATTAATCTCCAAGAGGTGAACGATTGTCACCTGCTCGATGTTCATCAAGGTGAAATTTTAATCGGCGCAGTTTTTCTCTTGATTTTCGTTGATTTTTTACAGCGACTTCACTGGCTAAAATATCAATAGCAGCCATCATGACATAACGAGATGCACTCGGCTTAAAGATATAATCAACCTCGTGAGTCTTTATCGGTAGATGTATATCAGCTAATGTTGATAACTGACTTTCGGGACAAATGGCGATTACTTTTGCACCATACTCTTGTGCTATTTTTGCCGAAGCATAAACATCAGGGCTTTCACCACTCAATGAAAGGCAAATAACTATATCTTTAGAATCTACCGTTGCAGCGGTCATTCGCATCAACATAGGATCAGAATATGCATTGCTTTTTACACTTAAACGAAATAATCGATGATGACATTCTTGCGCCATAATAGTGCTACCTCCACCAACACCAAATATTAAACAATGCTCTGTATTTACAATTAATTGTGTAGCCTTTTTAATAACATCATCAGTAATCAGCCCTGCATTCAGCGCTAAGACATCATGTATCGATTGATAAATAGCTGAAATTTCTTTTTTATCCACCGTTTTATCTTCAATAAAGCGCTCTCCAACTGCTGCTGATTGCGCTAATTGTATTTTTAAATCTCGAACATTTTTACAATCAAGTGTTTTAGCCAAACGTGTAATAGAGGCATGACTAACACCTGACTTTTCAGCTAATAAATTAATTGGGATTTGCGTTACGTATTCTAAATTTTCTTGAATAAAACGTGCAATTTTTTGTTCTGCACGTGGCATATGTTCGTAACGTTGAGAAATACGCGCAATAATATCCATTAAAAATAAGTCGCTATTTGTTTAATGACTTTATAGTCATCATTGATGATTGAAATTTTTCGCCATTTATCTAACGTTAAGCAGGGGTGAGATGTTGAAAAACTAATAATATCGCCAGGTTTAATATCGTCACTTGCATCAATGGTCATCATGCAATGCTGATCCATAATTTTTGTCACTTGCCAGTTTGCATTGCTTTTCTGAGGAGTTTTATTACCAGGACGATAATGAAGTTCTGGTGTAGGTAAACCTGCATCAAAAGCTGCATCTCGTTTTCCTAAACCAATAATGGCTAAACCTGGTTCAGGAATAGAATAAACATATGCCCAGACCGTTAAGCTTGAGGTTAAACCACTTCCCATTTCATCTGAAATATCACAGGCTAATTGGCTACGCTGAACTACCGTATTTTGGGCATCTTGGTAAATACCTGTGTCATGAATTAAATAACAACCAGGACGAATAATGGGAGTAAAGTTTAAGTTTTTAGTATCTGAAGTAAGTTGCTTAGCAACTACATCATACCAAGCTGAACCCGCGCCAGTAATGATGACTTCATCTTGGTGAAAAGCATTTGTGCCTTTTAAATGAACAAATAATTGTTTAATTTCATCAATAAATTCAACAATTTTAGTTTCAGCATTATCACCATGGATTACCCCTTCATAAAAACTAATACCGGCAATGTTAAGGTGAGGATATCGGTTTATAGCCGCCACTAAGTGTTCAATATTAGTTAGATCACGCCAACCACAACGTCCGCCTTGAACACCAATTTCTAGCAATATATTTAATTTGGTATTGGTATTGGCAAAAAACTCACCCAGCCAATGAGCATTTTCCATTGAATCAACAAAACAATAAAATTCAAAGTTTTTATCCGCTAGAAGTTCAAGTACCTGCTGACCATGAAATTTTCCTATAAGTTGATTTGCTAAGATAACTCGCTTTATACCCTGATGATAAGCATTTACAACCTGAGGAATCGTGGCTAAGCTCATTCCCCAGCACCCTGAATCTAGCTGCAACTTAAATAGCTCAGGTGCCATAGATGTTTTACCGTGTGGTGCTAACAAAACATTCGCTTGCTCGCTAAAGCGCTGCATCCATTTCGCGTTTTTAGCAATATCGTTTTCGTTAAGTACTGCAATAGGGAAACTAACTTCTTCGGCAAGTAAATCCCAACCATGAATACCTAGCTGTTGATTATCACCCGAACCTTTTTCAAAACAGAAAGAAGTATGATGGTGACTTTGTGAGTTGTTTTTATGCTGCATGCTATATTGCCTTGATGACAATCACACCTGACAACCTCAGATATAATCTCGATAAGTATAATGATGTCAACTTTACGGTTATTAAGTAACAATAACAATAGAAATTTTTAGTTACTTAATAACTAACATATATTAAAAAGTAAAAAGGCTTATATAATTAATATGTTATAAAAAGAATATGTGAAAGCATCGGCAAAATGATAGCTTCTGATGAGTTAGCAATAATAGTTGAAAAATATGCCCCTTTAATTAACTAAGAATATTGCTCCACAAGTAGCGCTAAGCTTTATGCCGATAAATAGCCGCCAAGAACGATTGAATTATTGGTTTATAAAAAGTAATTTCCGTCAATATATTGGTCACTACAATGGTGTAATACGTGATGATGAAGGCAATGAAACAATTATTAATAATATTTTAGGGCTTAGTGAAGATCATTTTGCACGTTGGT
>JAGSHH010000064.1 GCA_023954655.1 Colwelliaceae bacterium | reverse complement strand
GGTTTCCTTGCCATCTGGGGCCATTTTGAGGGTCAAACATCGCATAATAAACAGAATTTAACGTTTCTGTTCTATCAAAATTATTCGCAGCAACAGAAGCAGAAGTTAAACTATCATTACTCGGTTCTAATTGGCCAAGAGCCGTTAAAAGTGCAGCAGTTAATTGAGAACTATCTTCAGCTTTGAAATATTGCCCTCCACCTCTTGAAGCTGTTTCTTTTAATAAATCTTCAGCACTATCAGCACCAGAACTAAAGCCAATTGTAAAGGTACTGACTTTTTGTGAACCATCTAAATCAACATTTACATCATAATCATTCATCCAGCCAGCTAAACCCGCTAAATAATTACTGTCATATTTAGTACCATTAAACGTTACAGAGCTACCATCAACCTCACTAGTCAAGGCTTCAATTTTACTATCAGCTCCATTGTCATATGTAGGTTCACCATCAGTAATTAAAATGACATACGCTTTACTATTACACTTACTAAAAGGGGTAATGTACTTTGAACTTGCAACAATACTCGAGTCTAGAGGTGGGATATTTTTCTTATATGAGCCACCTTGGCTTTCATCATCATCACCAAAATCAACCGCTTTACCAGCAAAATAGTTATAAGCTTCATATAATGATTCACAAAGTGGTGTCCACGTTTCTGCAACTAATACATCATTGATGATGGTTAAGAATGCCGCTTGGTTAGTGGTATCTAATTCTTTTATACCAAAAACGGCTCTTCCACCATTAGGGTCTGTAGCAGCATCACCATCATTATAATTAAAAACTTGTAGACCAAAATCTACCGAAGGTGCTGATTTAATAACATTATTAATACTTTCTTTAGCTTGATCTAATCGAGACTTAGCTGTTTGAGCTATATTTTCTCCTTGATGCCAACGTAAATAATTATCAGTATATAATGTTACTAAAGTGCCAGACCAACTTACATTTGAATCACCTACATCGGGAGTATGATATACAGGGTTTTGCTTATCTCCCTCATTATTGACTGGGTAACCTGCGTCAAGAGAGTCTATATTTTTTGGATCAACTTTAGTCACATCATCTTCGCAATCAATGACTTCAATATTGGCGCCATTGTTGTCTGGTATTTCTTCCCAAGTACCTGTATTACCTTTTAACGAATATTCTCGAATATGGCCAGTATAAAACCCTGTTTCAGCTAAAATATCTCTCGCTGTTTGACAACTATTTATTTCATCTAAAAAACGTCGTGACTCACTCGGACTATCAGGAATAGGTAAACTAGCACCATCGACACCACCTTTAGTAAAGTAGATAAATTTATCTGACAAAGAGTTTAATCCGCCAACAGCATCATATTCTGTATCGGGATCATATGACTCATTAACATCTTCTAAAGTGCCCATACTGCCTGAATTATCAAAGATAATTAAAACTTGTGGCCTTTGCCCTAAATTTTTAACAGTGTCACTAATATAGAGTTCAATATCTTCACTGAAAGAAAAAAAGGATACGGTAAGTATCGATGTCGAAATAAGTGCTAAAACCTTATTCATATTTTTATCCCCATAGGTCTATTAATTTAAATGCTATTTAAGTAACTGCTGAGCAACTCCAGAGCTAACATCAATAGTATTTACGTCATTTCGACCATAGTTACGGTTTACTCGAATTTGTAAAACATTACAAGTAAACACCTGATTGGAAGAAGCTGATTTAGAGTGGGGGCAATCAGCTTCAAGTCTTAAATCATTATTTGCTATATCAACACTTGCTGTGGCACTAGTTTTTGTACCTGGCAACAATAATGATTGATCATTATTAGGAAAGTTCCCAATAACAAGTGGTTTTGAAAATTCATTCGTTTTACCTGGTGCTACTTGATTATATATTACCTCATCAATTGCACTAACGGCTTCCTGAGTGGCAACAAGTTTTTCTTCACTTGCACCAGACATTTTCATATCAGTTGTTGTATTTTGCATCAATGCCGCAGCAACTGATGTTAAAGAAATTAAAAAAATCAATGATATAACAAGTACAGCACCAGTCTGTTGCTTGATATTATAAATATGACTACATTTTAATTGCTTTACCATGAATCAACCCTCGCATTAAATAAAGTGACTGTTGAGCTAAATAATAATCTGCGGAAGTTATCATTTGGTACAAATTGTAAATCACCTAATATGTAGGTGTTATTATTGGTGTACTTATTATCAGGCAAAACACTTCGAGAAAGCACAAAAACCTTTACCGCCAATATTTTAGTATTAGAAGCATTATTCCATAATGCTTGAGTCATGTTGTCTGCAGAAATATATGCATTTACAACTCCATCATCCGTTGTATCAATACCATACATGAAACGAATCATCTCAATGCCATCAATAATAGGAGCAAAAGTCATAGAATTCGTTAGCCTACCTTGCATCAAAACGGGCACACTCACAGTACCCTGAACTTGCTCTGTAATATAATAAACATGATGTTGATACTCCCAAATCTGACTGTTATCCATGATAGGAACCGCATCACCGCCATCAAATATTTCACCATCTCCAATATTGGTGATTAAATAATAATTATCTGCAGACCTATCAGCAGCCAAAATAGGTGAAGATACAACTCTTTTGAGCTGTAAAATATCAGATCCAACTTTTGCTAGCGCTGTGTTTGCAAAACATCCCATAGGGTTACCAGCCGCTGCAGTTTCTCCCCAAAGTGTTCTAAAATGACCGGCAGCCACGGGAAAAGTGCTATTGTTTATACCTTCACCTTGGCAATCATTTCCAGGAGCCGCTGTAGCACTTCCGTTTAAATTAGCTAAATCAAAGGTTCCTACATAATCCCCCCAAAAATCTTGTCGGAGTAGATCATCAGAGAGAACACTGAGTGCAAAACGTCCATTTTCTTGTAACTCACCGTAGGTAGAGGTTTCTTGCGTAGTAGTTTTCATACTAACAAAAACACTTAGTACTCCAGAAAGTAAACCTAGCCCTACAGCTAATGAAATTAATAGCTCAACTAAAGTAAAACCTTTGTGACGATAAATATTAAAGTTTTTCATATTAATTAATAAAAGCCTCGACGATTACTTGTCGTCTTTTATTTCCAACTGTTCCGCATGTATTAACTTTTTTACTATCAGAAATCTCAACTCTTCCTTGCCAACTTACGACCACCGTAATTGCGTTCAAAGTATTACTAATACATGCTCTTCCACCTACCAAACCTCCAGTATTAACCGCACCTTGTAAAACGTTAGCACCCATTAAAGAAGCTTCCCATTCATAAGTATCATTAATGACCATTTCTGCAGGAGTACAAACTGTAGCAGCTGTGTTACACCTTTTAGCTGGTACCGCATCGAGTGCAGCACCGTAATCCGATTTCATATAATTAGCTAAAGCTGTGGGGTCATTATTACGCATCCTTTCAACAATATCTTGAGCCAAAGCTGATGCTAATGAACGTTGCATTGCATCAAAGCTACCTTTTTTAACGGAAAGTTGCATTGCTACAGCGCCTAATAGACCTGTCACAAGAATGAATAATGCAACAAGAACCTCAATAAAGGTCATGCCTAATTGTTTTTTTCTTTTAGGTATATTTTTCATTTAAGCCTTACCTTTAATGATGAATAAAAAGGACTTAAATTAATGCAGTGAATAATTAATGAGGTTAGCTGGTTTAAATTTTTGGCAAGTATATATATTGGTATTGAATAGAGAAACAATACCGAGAATATTTTATTATATGTGTTAAAAATCACCAACGTGAACTGCATTAACCCATACCCTATGTCAATATAACGAATAGTCTTCCAATTAAAGGCGCACAGTAACTATTCGTTTCATAACAATAATTTACAAAAAAATAAAGCAATCCTTATTACACTGTGATGAATATATTGCCTAACTTTCAGCCTAACCTAAGACTAGCGCAATTCTACGGGTACCGCAAATACTGTATTTTCTTCGCGTCCAGGAAACTCTGTAACTTCTTTGCCTCCTTTAGCTTTTAAGGTGTCTATGACTTGTTTCACTAAAATTTCTGGTGCCGATGCTCCAGCAGTTACACCTATTTTATTAATATTATTTAACCAATCAGATTTAATATCTTCCGACGTATCAATTAAATAGGAAGTAGTACCTATTTTTTCAGCTAGTTCTCTCAAACGATTTGAGTTAGAGCTATTTTTAGCTCCAACAACTAACAATAAATCTACTTCACTTGCAATAGATCGCACAGCATCTTGACGATTTTGAGTTGCATAACAGATATCATCTTTACGAGGACCTTGTATATCAGGAAATTTATTTCTTAAAGCATTAATAACGTCACTGGTATCGTCAACAGATAAAGTTGTTTGACTACAATAATAAAGTTGCTGAGGGTTTTTAACTTGTAAATCAGCAACATCTTTTGCAGATTCTACTAGGTAAATTCCCCCTGCTTGGCTTTCATATTGTCCCATAGTACCTTCAACTTCAGGATGCCCTTCATGCCCAATTAATATACATTCAACATTTTTTCTACTAGCCCGAGTCACTTCCATATGTACTTTTGTCACTAATGGGCATGTAGCATCAAAAACCTTTAAACCACGTTCTTTTGCTTTATTCCTTACCGCTTTTGAAACACCATGAGCACTAAAGATAACTGTACTATCGTCTGGAACTTCATGTAATTCATCAACAAAAACAGCTCCTCTTTTCTTCAAACCATTGACAACAAATTTATTGTGAACAACCTCATGACGTACATAAATAGGTGCATCAAACAGATCAAGTGCCCTATCAACAATACTAATTGCTCGGTCAACACCAGCACAAAAACCTCGAGGGTTTGCTAAAACAATATCCATAATGATTCTCTAAAAGTTTATCTATTAATTATAAGATTTCTATAACATCAATAACAAAAGTAACCGCTTGACCTGCTAAAGGGTGATTAAAATCTACCGTAACTGAGCTACCTGATACATCACTAATCATTCCTGGTAATTCAATTCCACCCGGTTGGGTAAAAGTAATTATATTACCTACTTTTGCAGGTGCTTCAGCCGAAAATTTAGTCGCATCAACATAGTGAATATTATCAGGATTTGATTCACCAAAAGCATCATTAGCTTCAAGAGTGAATTCTTTACTTTCTTTTTCGGAAAGGCCTAATAACTCTTGTTCAAAAGCAGGAGATATACTGGCATCTCCCATGATGATTTTAGCCGGTTTATTGTTTACTTTTGTACTATCTGCCGCAGAGCCATCAGCTAGTTTCATCGTTATATGAACAATAACTTCAGAATTGTTTTTAATTATTTTCGACATTTTAGCTCTCTTTCAAGTCGTTAATTTTATTTTCTTTTTCTTGTTTAAATGAATCTATGATCATTAAGGCTGCACCAATAAATATAATAGAGTCAGCAATATTAAATGTTGGCCAGTGGTAACCGTATGCATACAAATCAAGAAAATCTATTACATAACCAAATAATGCTCGATCAATTAGATTGCCTAACGCTCCACTTAGCATGCAAGCAAGAGACGCAGCTAAAATAGGCTGATTATTTGGTGTGCGCTTTAACCAAATTAAGAATACAACAGAAGCTATTGCTGCAATGGCTGTAAAAAACCATCGTTGCCAACCACCTTGATCAGCTAAAAAACTAAAAGCTGCACCATGGTTTTGAGCATAGGTAATATTAAAAAAAGGAAAAACATTTATCGATTGATAAAGCTCCATCGAACCTGCAACCCATTGCTTGCTAATCTGATCAAGAATTAAAAATATAACGGTGATCCACAACCACCGTAAACTAGGATTATTTTTTAAAAGCCCCATTTTACTCTCTGAGTTAATATTAAAAGGTTTTAATTAAAGGAAATGCTCAGAAAGTCATAGTGATAACTAGAATAACTGAGCATTTTCAAATACTTTTTTGTATTAATAATTAAGCGAATTGTCGTTGTTCACCTTCACCATCTACATTAGTTATACAACGACCACATAATTCTTTGTGTTCTTCATATTGACCAACATCTTCAGTATGATGCCAACAACGATCACATTTAGTACCTGTTGAGGCACTTACTGATAACCACAATCCATCTATTTCAGTAGCTACAACGTTTGATGGTGCTGATTCAACCACTTCAATACTTGCAGAAGAAGTGATTAATACAAAGCGAAGTTCATCACCTAATAAACTTAATTTATCAGCTAACGACTGAGATGCATATAAAGTCACATTAGCTTCTAATGCTTTACCAACAACCTTCTCTTTACGTGCATTCTCTAATACTTTATTAACTTCACCACGAACTTTTAATAATTCAGACCAGAATTCATTATTAAATTGATTATCTTCATTCAAATGAATTAAACCTTTAAACCAAACATCAGTAAAAACAAATTCATCTCTTTCTTGACCATCAACGGCAGGAAGAGCTTGCCAAATTTCTTGAGCAGTAAATGATAATATAGGAGCCATCCAACGTGTCATAGCTTCAGCTATTAAATACATTGCTGTTTGACATGAACGACGAGCAACACTGTTGTCTTTAGCTGTGTATTGACGATCTTTAATAATGTCTAAATAAAACCCGCCTAACTCTGTTGTACAAAAATTCATTAACTTATGAACAACGTTATGAAATTCATATTTTTCATAAGCTTCGACAATTTCATCTTGCAACTGAGCCGCTTGACCAAGCACCCAACGGTCAAGTTCAACCATATCTCCTACAGCTACAGAGTGATTAGTAGGTTCAAAGCCATTAATATTGGCAAGTAGAAAGCGTGAAGTATTTCGAATACGTCGATAAGCATCTGCTTGACGTTTAAAAATTTCATCACCAGCAGTTATTTCTTGTGTATAGTTAACTGAAGCTACCCATAAACGTAAAATATCACCGCCTAAGGTATTAGTAATTTCTTTTGGAGTAATTACATTGCCTAAAGACTTAGACATTTTATGACCTTTTGCATCGACAACAAAGCCATGTGTAAGTACTTCTTTATATGGCGCAGCACCATTCATTGCTACTGAAGAAATCATCGAAGACATAAACCAACCACGATGTTGATCAGACCCTTCAAGATATAAATCAGCTATGCCATCAAACTCTTCACGAGCATCAATCACAGAAAAATGAGTCGTCCCAGAGTCAAACCAAACATCTAAAGTATCAGGAACTTTAACGTACTGTTCAGCATCATCACCAATTAACTCTTTTGCTTCTAAATCGAACCAAGCTTGTATACCTGACTTTTCAACACGTTGAGCAACAGTTTCAATTAACTCTATACTTCGAGGATGAAGTGCACCGGTATCTTTATCGATGAATAATGCAATAGGAACCCCCCATGTACGCTGGCGAGAAACACACCAATCGGGGCGGCCTTCAACCATTCCTTCAATGCGGCTTTGCCCCCAATCAGGGATCCACTCTGTTTTTTTAATTTCTTCAAGAGATTCGTTGCGTAATCCTTTATTATCCATGCTTATAAACCATTGTGGTGTAGCACGAAAAATTATAGGTGTTTTATGCCTCCAACAATGCGGATAAGAATGTTCATAGGCATGATGATGCATCAACGCCCCTTTTTCATTCAATACATCAACGATAGTCGCATTCGCTTTAAAAACATGTTGTCCTGCAAATAAAGGTGTATCTTCTAAAAATACCCCATTTGCTCCGACAGGATTAAAAATTTCTAAGTCATATTGTTTACTTACAGCAAAATCATCGACACCATGACCACCAGCCGTATGAACACAACCTGTACCTGAATCAGTAGTAACATGCTCTCCACAAATAATAGGAACAGTAAAATCATAAAATGGGTGTTGCGCTTTTTTATGCTCTAAATCGATACCTTTACAAAAACCTAAAGCGTGATATTTATCAACACCAAAACGGTCAACACAAGATTGCACTAAATCTGTTGCCAAAATAAGACGGAACTTCACACCTTCTTTTTCACATTGTACTAAAGAGTATTCTACTTCTGGATGAACTGAAATAGCTCTGTTGGCAGGCAATGTCCATGGCGTTGTTGTCCAGATAACAACTGATATATCACCTTCACCTGAGTGTCCTTCAGGATGAGAAAATTTATCAGCAACTGCGTTATCTTGTACAGTAAACTTCACATCGATAGCTGGGGATTGTTTATCTTTATATTCCACTTCAGCTTCAGCAAGCGCAGAGCCACAATCCGTACACCAATGAACAGGTTTAAATCCTTGTTGTAAGTGACCATTTTCAGCAATTTTTCCTAAGGCACGGATGATATTAGCTTCCGTATCAAAATTCATCGTCAAATAAGGCTTTTCCCAATCAGCAAAAATCCCTAAACGTTTAAAATCTTCACGTTGACCGTCGACTTGTTTAGTTGCGTATTCACGGCACTTTTGACGAAATTCAGCAGCAGTTACCTTATGTCCAGGTTTACCCACTTTTTTCTCAACCATAAGCTCAATAGGAAGACCATGACAATCCCAACCAGGGACATATGGTGAATCAAAATCAGACAATGTTTTTGATTTTACAATAATATCTTTTAGTATTTTATTTACGGCATGACCTAAATGAATATTCCCATTCGCATAAGGAGGGCCATCGTGCAAAATAAACGATTTTTTACCCTTTTTAGCTTCGCGAATTTTTCCGTAAAGATCTTTACTTGCCCAGTCTTTCAACATTTGCGGTTCACGGTTTGCCATATTTCCTTTCATAGGAAAGGATGTAGCTGGCAAATTCAAGGTATGTTTATAATCACTCATTTAAATTCATGTCCGTTTTTAATCTAGCTGCTTTAACCCAGCGTTCATTACTTACTAATCTAATTTCATAGCTTGCACATAATGCCAAGCCTGCTCACTATCTTTACTAATTTGTTTTTTTAATTCATCTAATGAATCAAATCGTTGCTCTTCTCGTAGCTTATTAAGTAAAACTACTTCAATAGACTGTCCATAAATATCTTTATTAAAGTTAAAGATGTGGACTTCTAATTGTTGTCTTATGCCTGAAAAAGTAGGTCTTGAACCAATATTTGCCACACCAAAAAATGCACCATCAAAAGTGTTAATTTTTACTACAAATACCCCTGACACAGGTGAAACACGTCTTTTTAATAAAACATTTGCTGTTGGAAAGCCTAACTCTCTTCCACGCTTATCACCATGAAACACTCGACCTATTATCGAGTATGGCCGGCCTAACATTTCTTCAGCTTGCTCTAAATTATTATTTTCCAATGATTTACGTATTTCTGTACTACTAATTCTACAGTCTGAAACTTTATAACTTTTGGTATCTGAGATACCAAAATTAAATTTTTTGCCCGCTTCACATAAAGTATCAAAATTACCTTGACGATTCTTTCCAAAATGAAAGTCATCACCAATAATAAGGTATTTAACTTGTAAGCATTCTACTAATAATTTTTCAACAAATGTTTGCGCCGTTAAACTCGCAAATTTTCGATTGAAATTCACACAAATCAACTGTTCAACGCCTAGTTTTTCAAGTAAAACGTACTTATCTCTTAGTCGAGTTAACCGTGCAGGCGCTGATTCTGGTGCAAATAATTCTTGGGGTTGAGGCTCAAAAACAACTACAGTTGCAATACAATTTAAACTTTTCGCTTTTTCAACCAAAGCTTTGATTACACGTTGGTGCCCTAAATGCACACCATCAAAATTACCAATAGTTAGTACACAACCTTTATTATCATCCGAGTTTTCGATTGATTTTATATTGTTAATACCACGAATTAACTGCATTTATCGAATAAACCTTACAAACCCTATAATGGTTATTTTAAAAACCGAATAACAACTTTACATAAAAATCGACGAATTATAGCTTAGTCAGTAGGAAGAATCAGCACTTGAGCTCAATTTGTTGGTATTTTTTTTAGTTGCTAGATTTTACTTTAAAATCTCTAAATCGAATGCCAAGTATGAATACAGAAACAAAATAACAAATAACACCCGATAGAATACAAATAAGCAATTGAGAAATTTGCTGGATAAAAGTGAATTCAAGCCATACATCAAAAGAAGGAGATAAGTTAAAAACTACAAACGCCATGATAATTGCTGAAATTATCACTTTCAAAATTAACCACTTAGCCGAAGAAGATAATTGATAAACATTTTGTTCTTTTAAACCTTGGTATAACCAATAGGCATTTAAACTAGCTGACATTGTAGTTGCAATAGCTAACCCTACATATCCAAAAAAAGGTGCTAACATAATATTAAAAGCCATATTTGAAACCATCGCTTTAATGCCAATTTTTACCGGTGTTTTGGTATCTTGACGAGCATAATAACCAGGCGCTAAAACTTTTATAAACATAAAACTTACCAAGCCAGAAAGATATGCAAATAAAGCAAATGAAACTTGAATAACTTCAAACTGAGTAAATTCACCTCGCATAAAAAGCACCATAATAATGGGCTGTGCAAGTACCATTAAACCAACTAAAGCAGGCCAACCTAACAAATTAATTATTTTAACTCCCCAATCAATTGTTTGGGAAAATTCATCTGTATTCTTTTTAGTATGTAACTTAGCTAAACTTGGTAAAATAATCGTAGCAATTCCAATTCCGAATAAACCTAAAGGGAATTCTAACAATCTATCTGCATAATAAAGCCAGCTAACGGAGCCTGTTACCAGTAATGTCGCTATTTGTGTATCAAGCAATAAATTAATTTGAGTCACAGAAACACCAAAAAGTGCCGGCGCCATTAGCTTTCTAATTTTTGTTACACCTTTTGTACGCCAGCCCCATTGGGGTTTAACTAGTGCACCCGCACGATACAAAAATGGTAGTTGAAAGATAAATTGTACAAACCCGCCTAAGAATACTCCCCAGGCTAACGCGTATTCTGGGCTAGCAAATAAATTCCGTCCCCAAATAGCCATAGATATAATGCAAACATTTAAAAGTACTGGTGTGAATGAAGAAACGGCAAAACGACCATAAGTATTTAACACTGCACCAGAAAGTGCTGTAAAACTAATAAACCAAAGGTAAGGAAATGTAATTTTTAACAGGCTAGATGCTAGGTCAAATTTTTCACCTCCACCTTCATTCATAGAGTCCATAAAAAATCCAGGACCAAAAAGCATTACAATTAGAGGAGATGCAATCATCCCAAATAAGGTAACTAAAGTGATGATAACGCCCAAAGTACCAGAAACTTGACCAATTAATAGTCGTGTTTCTTTTGTATGATTATCAATATCTTTTTGATGGTATTCACTTAATACAGGGACAAATGATTGAGCAAACGCGCCTTCAGCAAATAATCGTCTCAAAAAGTTAGGAATTTTATTGGCAAAGAAAAAAGCATCGGCAGATGCCCCCGCTCCCATTATATTTGCAATAACGACATCTCTGACTAAACCCAAGACTCTCGAAATTAATGTCATTGCACTTACAATTAAGCCTGACTTGACTAACTTTTTACTCAACACATGTCCATTTAATAATCATTTACTTGCTTTGAATTATGCGTTGTTTTCACTTTGATAAACAAGTCATTATTCCATTTCTCAAATAGAAATTTATTCATTCATGAAAAAACTGAGTAATAACTTGCGATACAACATAGGAACAAGTTAAAATAAATCACCGAAAAGGTTTGACAATGCCCTGAAAAAAAGGCATATTTCGTCGCCTTAAATTTAGGCTATATTTTATCATTTTAGGAGTTCACCTTGGCTAATTCAAAGCAAGCTAAGAAGCGCGCAACACAATCAGAAAAGCGCCGTCAACACAATGCAAGTCGTCGCTCAATGATGCGTACTTTATTAAAGAAAGTTAACGCTGCAATTGAAGCCGGTGACAAAGAAACTGCAACAGCAGAATTTGTTGCAGCTACACCAATTCTTGATCGTTACGCAAGTAAAGGTCTAATTCATAAAAATAAAGCAGCACGTAGCAAAAGTCGTTTAAACGCAGCTATCAAAGCACTTTAATTTTAGAATTGAAATATTAAAAAAACCGGCTGATGCCGGTTTTTTTTTGCTTAAATTTTTACTCAAGTCCCTTCAAAAACTCAAACTTTACACAAACCTTATACTTATTTAATTATAACAGTTGCCATTTAACAGATAATTTTTTAGTCTCTAGCCAATAATTACAATAAGGTTAGATCATGAAACTTTCTAGAATTGCAGCGATCGTTGCTATCACTACCACATCATTAACGGGATGTTATCAGCAAACTTCAACTGAAAAAAAACAAACCGTTGAACTAATACAAGAATACAACAATCGACTTGATATCTATAAAGAAGTTACTTTATCAAGTGACCTATCGCATTTATCTATAAACCAAAAAAAAATGTTAGCTTTATTAATTGAAGCTTCAGATATTATTGATACTTTATTTTGGCAGCAGGCATATGGCACATCCAAAGATGAATTTTTAGCTTCAATAACGGATGAAAAAATTAAAACTTTTGTGGAAATAAACTACGGCCCTTGGGATCGTTTAAACGGTGATAAACCATACCTCTTAGGTAGTTCAGAAAAGCCATTAGGCGCTCAATTTTATCCAGAGGATATGACGAAAGAAGAGTTCGAGCAGTCTGATTTAGCGGGTAAAACTGGCTTATATTCTGTCATAAAAAGAAACAAAGAAGGTAAACTCACTTCCGTTGCATATTCAGAGTTATACAGCGATGCATTAAACCGAATTGCTGTTATTTTAGAAAAAGCGGCAACATACGCTCAAGATAAAGAGTTTTCTAACTATTTAACAATGCGCGCAGAAGCGTTAAGAACTGATGATTACCAAGCATCAGATTTTGCATGGATGGATATGAAAAACAATCCTATTGATATTGTTATAGGACCAATAGAAACCTATGAAGATCAACTTTTTGGCTACAGAGCCGCATTCGAGTCATATGTTCTCGTAAAAGATATGGCTTGGAGTGAAAAGCTTGCTAAATATGCTGCATTCCTTCCTGAGCTTCAAAAGGGGTTACCTGTAAGTAAAAAATATAAAAAAGAAGTACCTGGCTCTGATGCAGATTTGAATGCTTATGATGTAATCTATACTTCTGGTCATGCAAATGCTGGTGGTAAAACAATCGCAATAAATTTACCTAACGATGAAGAAGTACAATTAGAAAAAGGGACTAGGCGATTACAATTAAAAAATGCCATGCGAGCCAAGTATGATGCAATAATGGAGCCTATAGCTCAAAATTTAATTGTGCCAGAACAACGTAAAAACGTAACTTTCAATGCTTTTTTTGCTAATACCATGTTTCATGAAGTGGCTCACGGTTTAGGGATTAAAAATACAATTAATGATAAAGGGACAGTTAGACAAGCGCTAAAAGAGCATGCATCTGCTTTAGAGGAAGGTAAAGCAGATATCCTTGGATTATATATGATTGGTCAATTACTGGATAAAAAAGTTATCACAGAAGGCGTTTTAGCTGATTATTATACAACTTTTTTAGCTGGTATTTTCCGTTCAGTGCGTTTTGGAGCAAGTTCAGCTCATGGAAAAGCGAACATGGTAAGGTTTAACTACTTCGCCGAAAATGGTGCTTTTACACGAAATGAGAATGGCCTTTATGCTGTAAATATGGAAAACATGACTAAAGCAGTAGACTCACTTTCAGCCTTAATATTAAAAATTCAAGGAGATGGAGATTATCAAGGCGTTGATAGCTTAGTAAAAGAAAGCGGAATTATTAAAGACGAACTTGCAAATGATCTGGCAAAACTTGAAAAAGCTAAGGTACCCGTCGATATAGTATTTAAGCAAGGTAAAAAGATACTAGGTCTATAATGAAATTGAGGTTGTTAGGCTACTAACAACCTCAAATCATGTCTCTAAAAGCTATGAAAGGAGTTTCTTTAATAGCTTTTCAGCATCCGCAATTTCATTGAAATGTTGTAATGAATCTATCGCTTCTTTTAAATATCTAATAGCTTCATTTTTTCTATCAAGCATTATTAAATTAACGGCTAAATGATATTTTATTTCTGCATTGTCAGATTCAATGGCTAATGCATCTCGAAAAATAGCTAACGCTCTTGAGGGTTGATTGGCTTTGGTAAACGCCCATGCCATAGTATCTTTTATAGCAACATTATCCGGCAATTTTTTATATGCTAGCTTTGCGTATTGTAATGCTTTATCAATTTGACCTAAAGATATGTATACTATCGAAGCATTATTCAAAAGAACTGGTATCTCACCGTTTATCTTGATTTGCTTTTCATACAGTTCTGCAGCTAATTCTAAAGACTCATTTTTTACATATGTATCTGCTAAAGCAATGGCAATAACAGCATTATTAGGTTGATTTGAATACCAATCTAATAATAAAACTATACTTTCATCAAGCTTTCCTTGATTGGTTAACGAGTGAGCTAACCCGAGAGTTGTTTTTTGAGACTTATCAGTTTTTAATGATTCACGGTAATAGTTTTCAGCTTGTGGAAACTTTACCAACTCAAATGCAATATCTCCCTTTAAGGATAAAATTAACGCAGGAAAGTTTATTTTTGTGGATAAATTTTCAACCCAAGTAAGTGCTTCACTTTCATTTTTACTTTCTGCAAACAAATCAATTAACTTTACATATGCACTTATATAATTTTCATTCCAAGCAATTGCCTTTTGCAAGCTGATAATGGCACCTTGTTGGTTTCTCATATTCAATTGTCCACTTGCATAAGCATAAAGCATTTTAGATTTGTCGTTAGCGTATTTAACCGCTAATTGATAAGAGTTATTTGCTTTATTAAATTGTTTATTTTTCAAATGCATATCTGCTAGCCTCAGATGCAATTGAGCATTTTTATTATTCCTACTAATAAACTCTTCAGCGATTTCAATAGCCTTTTCTAAGTTGTTTTTGGCTAAATATATATCGAGTACTTTACCAACTGACAATGAACTTTCTCTATTTAAACTATACGCTTTTTCATAATGAATTTTAGCTTGCTCTATTTCATCTTTTTGGGAATATGTATCCCCTAACTCAACCAATATCATCGGTTGAGAAGGCAACTTTTCAAGCATAGTTTTAAGTTTATTCCTTGCACTAAAAACATTCCCTTCAACCATATCCATACGTGCAATATGTACTAAGGTTTCTACATTAAGCTCATCAAGTTGATAAGATTTTTCAAAACTTTTTCTCGCTTTTATATGCTGGTTAGTTATACCCAATAAAGTACCATGTTGTTGATATAGGTAACTGCTATCTTTATCCTTCTCAATAAGTTCTTCTATAAGGGCTAACGCTTTGTCGGGTTGTTGATTTTGTTGATAAGCATTTGCTAATTTAAACTTAATTCTTGAATTATTTGGTGATAATTCTATTGCTCTTGAAAGGCTATTAATAGCTTTCTTAGTTTGCCCCATATTTAATTGAAGTTCGCCCAATTCAAATAATTCGATAGCTGAAGTTGATTCAGCTTT